>JBHLNT010000123.1:0-12065 GCA_048941265.1 Promethearchaeota archaeon | reverse complement strand
ATCATCAAGTTTTGCTGTAGGTTATTTTTATCTAAATGGATGGAATTTAATTAAAGAAGAATTACCTGAGGATTTATCAAAAAACTTCATAAAAATAATTATAGGGCGAGAATTAAACTTCCCAACCTTTGAAGAAATTAAAAAAGGATAAAGATTAAGGATTAAAACAAAACTCCTTGATGATTTAAGTAAATTTGACAAGGATGATTTAACAAGAATAAGAGAGTTATATACTCTAATAAAAAATGAAATTATTGATTTCAAAATTTATATTGAAAGCAGACTTTATTCAAAATTATATTTATTTATTGATAAACCAGAAAAATTAAAACCAAATGCTCATGGCTCTCCTGGCACAGCTATTTTAGGTTCTTCCAATTTTACAGTTCCCCTCGAATTCTGATAAGCTAATAGATTAATTTTTCTTAATCAAATATCAAATTAATTTTATGTATTGAATTATAAATTAAAAAAAGAGAGGAAAAAAAAATTTTATTAGTTCTTTACATGCCCCCGGCAATATGTGGAAGGATAACTATTGAATCCTCAGGGGAAATCTTCGTGGCTTCGTCGGCCTTCTTTCCGTTCACCAAGATTCCAAAATATTTTCCCTCCAGATTCAATTCCTCTAAAAGATCTTTAACTGTCATGGTCTTCTCAGGGGTAAAGGTTTCATAAATTCCGGTTTCTAACAATTCAGCAATTTGTTTCATTTTTTTACCTCATTTTATTTCTATTTAATAATTATAAAACAGTTTTTATATTTATATTTATTGTCCTTAGTTCTTTTAAGCATTTATACTTATTTCAATAAGTGCAATTTATAAATAAATTCATAACTAGTATGGGTTTTTGTGATAATTACATCCATACGTATTAAATTTTGTGATTTTAAAATGAAAAACCATTTCTTTTTATTGGTTCTTTAATTTTAATGCATAATTAATCTTTAATAATCATTATTAAGTAAGCTTGAGTTGATTTTGAGATTATAGATGAGGAGGATTACTTAGAATATACTGATTTCTTAGAGAATTTGCGAATATCGATAGAGAAACTTCAGGAAAATGAGGATTCAAAAGAAAAACATAAATCAATACATCAGCTTGTAGAATCATCGATTAAGGCATCACAAGAGATTGCTACTGAAGGTGATTTTTTTGAGGCGGGAGAGTTTCTTTATTCTGCCGCAGAATTATTAGAAGAACTTGATTATTCCCATGCGCTTAAATTATATAAGCAAAATATAAAATTATGGGAAAAAGTCATTGCTGATTTTATAATGCAAGCAAAACTACATGAAACAGCCGAGATTTATCTGCGTATTGCCGATATATATGAAGAAAAATTTGATGACATTAAAGCCAGAAATAAGAATATCTTAAAAAGTATCGAATATTTGACGCAAGAAATCAACATTATAACAGATTTTACTGATCCTGAAACTGGAAATTCAGACATGAGAAAATTTTCTCAAAATTATCAAAATATAGCTGAATTATATTTAAGAGTTTCTGATTTTAAGAATGCCATTGTTTTTTATGAAAATGTAATTGAACTCGCAAAAATCTATAGTTATTTTGATATCTTGTCTTACTCTTATCAGCAGATTGCATATTGTTATGAAGAGCTGGATGATTATAATAAATCGAAAGACATAATTTTAGATGGAATCGATTATTTCTCCAATTTATTTGAAGAATTCGAGGAGAAAAATAATTATATTGCCTTAGCTCAGATATGTCAAATTTTAAAGAATTTGTACAAAAGTTTAGATGATGATGAGCAATATTACAATTATTCTAAAAAAGAAGCTGGAGCATATATCAATCTAGCGAAAAGTCTTGAGAAAAAAGAGGAACAGTTTCAAAAGATTGCTAGATACTTTAGAGGCGCCGGTTTATGTTATCAAGAAATAAATAATAATTTGATAGAATGCGCATCTTGTTTTGTATTAGCAGGTAATTACTCTGAAAAAGATGAAGATTTTTCTGGAGCTGCCATCAATTATCTTGATGCCGCTAATGTATTTAAAGAGCTTCACAATTTTGAAATGGCATACAAGCATTTTGTAAAAGCGGGGGATAATTACTGGAAAATAGAAGATTTAAATCCGTCTATTGAAAGTTATTTGAATGCTTACGATACAGCAATAGAAGGAAATCTGGAATTTAACCGATTTGGGATATTTAATCAAATAGTACGAGGATTAAATAAAATCGCAAAAGAAGGTCTAAAAAGTAAGCAATTTTTTACAGCTGCTACGTTAATTTTAGAAAGTATTAAGTTTTACGAGCAATTAGATATCGCTCAAGATATTCTTTTGAGAGAGATGGTCAGAAATGTCTACAAATACTATTATAGAGCTGCAAATTTAAAAAAGATAGGATATTCTCATATTGTTCACTCTTATGTATTAGCCTCTTTATCCAGCATTCTTAACGGGAAAGTAAAAAAAGCGAAGCAAATTATATCTGAAATTGATTCAGAGGGGAAAACCGTAAGCATTTTTAAAGAGATGATACAAATGATTATAGAGTGGGTTTCTGAGGGTAGACGGGTTGAAATAGAAAGTTTTCCATATAGGATTAAAAGAATTATTGAGGGATCCGAGGAAATATTGTATATCATATCCTTATTTAAAAACTTACAACCACGAGCAACTATGTTATCTTGAAGTTTTAAATATATTCTATTTTTATCTTTGCTACACATACCCCACTTTTCAATACAAGAAATGATGATTATGGATGCTCAAAAAAATATTATTTTAAGTTTTGATTTAGATTTTACACTTATCGACAACAGGGAAGGAATCATAAAATCTTTCAATTATGCGCTAGAAAAATATCATCTTCCTCAATTTGCTAACAAAGAAATTGAGAAAATGATAGGGACCCCTTTAGACATAATGTTTAGTAAGGTTACTGATTTAGATCCAATCCCATTATGTTCTGCATTCAGAGAATATTATGTGCATAAGGGTATTTATCAAGTCAAATTACTTCCGGGAGTAAAGGAACTCCTTTCAGAGTTAAATAAATGGTTTGCTTTAGGAGTCGTTACTTCGAAAAAGGAAGAAATTGCGAAGAATTTATTAAACTATTTAAAAATTGACCAATATTTTGATTTTATCTTAGGAGAAACTGACCAAAGAAAAAGTAAATCAGATCCCAAGTTAATTCAATATTTACTGAAAAAATACAAAGGGTCTAAATTCGTTATTATAGGAGATACTCCACATGATAGAGAATTAGCTGAGGTGTTGAAATGCCCTTTTATTGGCGTTCTTACTGGTATGCACTCTCATGAAGATTTAAAATCTAATAAGAAGAAAGTTAAAAATTTAATCCTAAATAATGTTTCTGAGATTACTAGGCAAAAAATCTACTCTCTTTTTCAAATATAAATCCTTTAAATTAAACTCAACAAAAAAAATAAAATAAAAAAAAGAATAACGCTTTTTTATTCCTTCAGTTCTTCGTATTGTTTCATGAATTCTTCAGGTTTCCATTGAGAATCCATGTATTTAAGAATACCTGAACTGTCTCTTGGACCTACAACAACCCACGCATCTGCCTCATCTTCAAGAGCCCCACTTACTCGAGCGGCCATGCCTGGGATAATTAATATTCGATGGTCTACCTTCTCAAATGCTTTAAATTCCTTTACAGCTTCAGCAATAGCACCCGCATTGAATTGACCGCCAGCTACTGCGGATTCTATTCCAATTCCTTCGCTATCCACTACTAAAAGCCAGCAATCGATATTTGCGCCTTTAAGATCTTGTTCAACTGGAATTTTAGTCATACGATAGTTTGAAGTAACGAATATAGGTGCCATAGGTCCGGGTTCTCCAATTTGATATAGTCCGGGATCAACAGCAGGATAAATTCTCGGATCAGAAAATACAGTTTGTCTCATTGTCATTAAAGCTAATAAAGCCCATATATCTTCTTTTTTCTGTCCGGTATGAAGAACTATTAGGGAGGTGTCGATTGCAATCATAATTGCTCCCATGATAACTTCTTGATACTGGTGTCTCCATAACTCATCTTTGTTTTTTATTTCGACTTGACTCCAGTAGGCAGCGGGAACTCCCATTACAGGCCAACTGGCATTAGAATCTTCCTTATCAATTGCAGCAATCCTTAACTGCATTATATTGTCATAAGTTGCTGCTAAATTCCCGGGGCCAAAAAAGGTTCCAGCATCCAAAACAAGCTCTTTTACTCCTAATTTTTGTAAGGTAGCACTCAAAGACAATAACTCATCTAACTTTGTCGAAGTGGCTACAATAGGCAAATTATTTTGGACAGCAAAGGTCCCGATTTGTTCCCATGAATCTTTCGTTGCGGCATACAATAGTGGTTTCTTATCTTTGATTTCTCCGGCAGCTGCTAATAATATTTCGGGATTAAAACAACAGAGCATCACAGGAAGTTTTGAAACTTCTACAATTTTGGCAGCAGCTGCTTTAAATTTTTCAGCATCCCCCGATACACACCTCAAAGCGATACCATTGATCTTTAATACATCCCCTATTCTTTCAATCGTTAAATCTGACAAGTATTTTACCGTATCAGCTAAATCAGATTCGGATAGATCATCTGGTACTTCAATGAACAGAGCAGATTCATTATAATAAGTAAGCTGGTGGCGCATAAGAACCTCTTCGCCTCCAATAACGATTTCATTTTCCCCTGCCCCAATTCTAACGGGTTTTTGAGGGGGGGTCGTAATTTGAATCAATTTATTGCGATTTTTTGCTTGTTTAGGTTCTTGCATTAAATGAGTACAGTCTTGGACCCGTACTTTTCTTTCAAGCAAATCGGTTGCAAATTCCATGCAAGTGTTCCGCCCGCACTCCTTACAATTTGATTTGTCAAGAAGAGCATAAACATCTAATGGACTCGGACGTGCCATTTTATATAATCCACTTATTTTTATTTTGTTATTCTAAATAATATGTTTAGAAGAATAATAAATGAAATTAAAAGTTAATTTTTTCATATTTCCAAGGAATTTTTCCATTAGAATATACCATGAAAAGCAAAAGTAAATTAATTTTATTGTGTTGAAATTGCAAATATAATTAACATTATAAAAGAGAAACATCAGTGAATAAAAAGAAGCAGTAAAAATCAATTCAATATTCTTTAAAAATTTAAAATCCTTTCCAGAATTTTTTTATGGGCTCTTCCAAGGTATCTTCTATTTCATTTTCAAATCCTTCAAAAACACTTACGTCATTATCCCATTTCTCAAACCATCCATCTGTATATTTGGTTTTAAATCGAGTTACTACTTTTTCTAATTCAGAAGCAACCTTATTTTCCTTCGCTTTTTTTGCCGATGAGGTAACAAAGATAAAATTTTTGGTTTTTTTGAGGATAAATCTTTTATCAGATAATTCAAAATTTGATAATCCTCCTTCAGCCAGTTTTTCTGCAAACATGTTAAGTGCACTCATTAATGCTCCAAAGAGTTGAGCTTTCATTTGAGCATCATACAATCGGTTAAATAGCACAGTTCCAGAGTGAGTTAATATCCATATATCTTGTATAACTTTCATCTTCTATTTTCCGTGAGAATTCAAACGAATTTTAAATATACTTTTTCTAATTCGTAATATACTTCTTATCTTATTTAAATATATATTAGTCAATAAGTATAAATACAAACACAATTAAAGTTGAAAAAAGAAAAAAAGATAAATTAAGAAATTAGTTTTTCACTTATTTTTTTTGGTAAAAAGAATCCGAAATAGAATTCTATTGCGCTTGAGATTAATATAATTCTGATTATAATAATAGTTATCGCATTTAAAGTAAGTGCTGCATCTAATATCGCCCCGATGCCAAAACTAATCCAAGCCAGTAGTAAAAACCGACCTTTCCACTGGACCTCTGGATCCTCTAATCTCATAGATTTGACCGCAAAAATTGTACCTGTAATGAGAAACAAAAATACTCCTGTTAAAGTGAAAATTAATAATATAGGACTATGAGATGAGTCGAAGGTGCTATGAAGGGTTCCTACTAAACTTATATCAATTAATAGTCCGATAATGATGAATAGCTCCCACACAATCGCAAATCCAAAAAAAACGATTAATAAGATATTTCTGGATTTTGGTTTGAGAATTTCGCAATATGACCATACCCAGCAAATTAATGCAAACGGGATAAAAATATTAGCTACCATAAGGTAGGTAAACGCGTCTAATTTTACATCGAAAAAGCCATATGAAATAAATTGAAACGCAACGCCAAACCATGCAGAAGATACGAAGATATAAGAAAGCCCGACAGTTATTAAATCTCTCCTGCGGTTAATGGCTATTGCTCTAAAAATTGCTTTCAAACCGATAAGAATTGCGATAAGAACCCAAATTAATCCTAGACTTCCTTCAAGTATTTCCAATTGAGTTAAATCAGCTAATGCCATGATTTTCACTTGTAATTTATTATAATTTTGTTATAAAATAGAAAACCATATATTTATAAATTTAGGAAAAAGTATTATTTAAATTAAACCTATTCACAAAGTTTTTTTAGATTAAACATTATTGGAGTAATTAGAATCCATTCCAAAATTGTTTTATAGGATTTTCTAGTGAATCTCCTATATCTTCTTCAAAACATTCAAAAGTACTAATATCACAATCCCATTCTTTAAACCAATCATCTGGGAACTTTGTAGTAAACTTTCCAATTACTTTTTCTAAAGTTTCTACTAATTTTTTTTCCTTAACTTTTTTTGAGCAACTTGCTACAAAAGTATAGCTGTTCGTTTTCTTTATCACAAATTTTTTATTTGATAATTCAAAATTCGAGAGCCCTCCATCTGCTAGTTGTTCTGCAAATGAATTCAAGGCACTCATTAGGGCTCCAAAAAGCTGTTGCTCCATTTGAGACTCAAATACTCTACTAAATAAAACCGTACCGGTATTAGACAGAATCCAGATATCTTGGAGGACAGACATAATTAAATTATCGGATCTAACTAAAACTATTTAACTTTATTAAATAAATTTGATTATTTATATTTTTATTTTTCAACATCTCTTTTATACTATTTAAATTTAATCGCTTTTGTTTTAAAACATTTAAGTTGATTTTATTGATACGTTATTAAACTCTTTCAACTAAAAAAAATATAAATCCACGATTTTCAAAAAAAATAAAAAATTTCTATTTTTTACTTAAATAATGCCATACAGTCAAGATGAGTTCAAAAAGTTTGATACCGTTTTTCATCCACAGCATATCGCATTCATAGGAGCTTCTGAAAGTTCAAGGTTTGGAGCTATGTTATATTTGCCAGCATTTAAGGATTCTAAATTTTCCGACACCTTCTATCCTATTAACCCAAAACATGAGGAAGTTTTGGGATGGAAATGCTATCCTTCTGTGCTTGATGTCCCTTATCCGATTGATATGGCTTATATCTCGTTAAAAATTAATGCCATTCCAAAAGTTCTTAAAGAGTGTGTTGAAAAGCAAATTCCATGGGTAATAATATTTGCCTCTGGATTTTCAGAAACGGGAGATCTCGAAAGTGCCTTGAAAGAACGTGAACTTCAAGAAATAATTAAAGGTTCAAATACCCGAGTGATTGGTCCTAACTGTTTAGGGCCCTTTAATACCGAAAATGGAATATCTTTTGCACTTAATTCTCCAAATGTAATTCCAGGATCCGTATCTTTCATGTCACAATCAGGTGGACATTTAACGCAATTATTGGACATTGGATTTAAGCGTGATATCAGATTTAGATATGGTATTTCGTTTGGAAATCAAATTGATTTAAATGCTTTAGATTTCTTAAGACATTATCATTTAGATCCGAAAACTAAAGTGATTGCAGCATACTTGGAATCTTTTGGAACAGCTTATGGTCATGACTTTTTTAAAGAGTTAAAAGAAACTACTAAAACGAATCCAGTTATTATATGGAAAGGAGGTCATACAGATGACGGCTCTCGGGCAGCATTTTCACATACAGGAGCTATTGCCTCAGATTTAAAATTATGGAAAGCGATGGTTAAACAAACTGGTGCAATATTAGTTAAAGATAATGAAGAATTTTGGAATACAATTAAAACTTTTGAGTTATTATTTCCTAAATACATGCCTAATGGAAGAAATGTCGCAATAATAACTCCCGGAGGGGGTTCCTCAGTTAATATGACTGATTTATTTGCCTATCATAATCTTAAAGTCCCAGAATTAACTCCCAATTCTCAAGAAAAGTTAGCTAAAATTTTACCTAGAGAAAATGTAAATATAAAAAATCCCATTGACTTAGGTGCGCCGGGATTTGTATTAGAAATTTTTGCTACATGTATCGAAATCGCCGTAGAGGATCCAAATATAGATATTATAGTTATCCCTCTTTGGCCAGATCACTTATACAATTATATAATTAAAAGAATGATTCAAATTCAACAAACCACTCTGAAACCATTCTTATTTTGCTTACCTTGGATTGCTGATTCCTTTGATTTGGCAAGAAGATTTAAAAAAGTAGGAAAATTATTAAGAAAACAAAGACAGCTTTATTTCTTGTCATTAAAGGAAGCTGCTAACAGTATCTCTCTTTTCTGTGATTATGCAGACTTTTTAAAAGCTCATAATATTCATATTTCTAATAATTAACTCATCTTGTGAATTTTAATTATTCTCATTGCATCCTTAAATTTTTAAAAGTATATTTATCTAATATATTCACAGAAGTGATACTTTCTGAATTAGAAATTAAGGTGATATTATGGGATTAGAAGGTTTAACAACTATTGATATAATTCACGGAAGTTTTGGACTCATATTTATGACCGTTTCTTTAATAATTGGATTAAAAATTTTGACGAAGTACTTTTCTATAAAGCGAATTGAACTCGTAACCGTAGCTTTCACCTGGATTTTTTTATCTACAGCCTGGTGGGGCGCAGGAATCTCTTTCGTTACATATGCATTTTATGGAGTTACATTAAACCTCTTTTGGTATTTATTTGTGGATAATGTGTTTCTTCCTTTTGCGTTATTACTCTGGATATATTCATTTTGTCGGCTTGCCTACCCGGCATGGAAGAAAAAATTGTTAATTATTTATACTGTGATTTGTATTCCTTATGAGATTTTTCTTATAATCTTTCTACTTATAGATCCAAACCTCATTGGTACTATGGAAGCAACCTTTAATTCGTCAAACAAACTCTACGTAATTATTTTCCAAGTCTTTGCTTTAGCTACGGCACTAATCACAGGGTATCTTTTCTCTAAAAAATCTATTGAATCTGATGATCCGAAAAATAGATGGAAAGGAAGATTTATTTTAATAGCTTTTATAAGTTTCACAATTGCTGCACTTTTTGACGTAGGATTACCAGTTACTCCAGCCACTTTAGTAATAGCTCGGTTAATTTTAATTTCCAGCTCATTTTTATTCTATTTAGGTTTCTTTTTACCCGATAAAATCGCTAATCTATTAATAAAGGAATCATCCGAACCATAGAAACCATTAATTAATTTTATTTTTTTTCCTAATTTTTACTATTAATAACATGGTCAAAATTTTATTAATGTGAAAATTTAATACTTGAACTTAAAAAAAAGAGAGAATTAAAATGGCTAACGACTTTAGATGGAAATTTCCATACCAATCCCGAAGGATGCCTATTTGCGCTAAGAATATTGTGGCCACGTCTCAACCTTTAGCCTCACAAGCAGGGTTGCGGATGTTGCTTAAAGGTGGAAACGCTGTAGATGCAATAGTCGCAACTGCAATTGCTTTAACAGTCGTAGAACCCATAAATAACGGCATTGGGAGTGATGCCTTCGCTATATTATGGGATGGTAAAAAGCTCAATGGACTTAATGCTTCGGGTAAATCTCCTGCAGCATGGACACCAGAGTATTTTTCAAAATATGAAAAAATGCCTCTACTTGGATGGGATACTGTTACCGTTCCGGGGGCTGTTTCAGCATGGGTGGAATTATGGAAAAAGTATGGACAGCTTTCATTCAAAGAATTATTTGAACCGGCCATCGATTACGCTAGAAATGGATTTTTAATTTCTCCGATAACAGGTGATCTGTGGAATGCCTTATCTAGAGTATTTAAAACTTATCCCGGATATTGTGAAGCTTTTCTTCGAGATGGGAAACCTCCTAAACCAGGTGAATTGTTCAAATTTCCGGCTCAAGCACGCACTTTGGAATTAATCGCAGAAACTGAAGGTCACGCTTTTTATCATGGAGAATTAGCAAAAAGAATCGTTAATTATGCTAAAGAGACGGGTGGAACAATGACGCTTGAAGATCTTGAAAACCATAGCCCTCTATGGGTTAAACCTATAAAAATCGAATATAAAAGCGTCGAATTACATGAGATACCTCCTAATGGTCAAGGATTAGCTGCTTTAATCATGCTCGGTATCCTTAAAAATTTTGATATCAGCTCTTTTGAGCCTGATTCTGTGGATGCTATACACCTTCAATTAGAAGCCATGAAATTAGCGTTTGCAGATGCACACCGGTACATTTCCGATCCCTCAACCCTTGAATTTGATCCAAACTATCTCATACAACCAGATTATTTGAAAGAAAGGGCAAACCTCATTGATCCTCAAAAGGCGCAAGAATTTGTATATGGTATTCCTAAACGTGGAGATACTGTCTATTTAACTGCCGCTGACGAAAATGGTATGATGGTTTCATACATCCAATCCAATTACTTTGCATTTGGATCTGGAATCGTTATACCAGGCACGGGTATAAGCCTCCAAAATAGAGGTGCGGGATTTGTCTTAGAAAAAGGACATCCCAATCAAGTCGGTCCGAATAAAAGACCCTATCATACTATAATTCCTGCCTTTGTTACAAAAAATGGTGAACCCCTTATGAGCTATGGGGTTATGGGAGGCGCTCATCAGCCGCAGGGCCATACGCAAATGATGATTCGCATATTTGAATACAAACAAAATCCACAAGCGGCAAATGACGCACCCCGTTGGAGTGTTAAAGACGGACTGGATGTAATTGTAGAGCCAGAATTCAATAAAGAGACTGTAAAAGGTCTTAAGGAGAAAGGACATAAGGTTTCAATTAGTCATTTTGTTGAATTCGGAGGTTGTCAAATGATTTATAAAGTTGAGGGTGGCTATGTAGCTTCGTCAGATCCGAGAAAAGACGGACAAGCGGTAGGATTTTAAATAAATAATAGAATTCCAATAAAGCTTATCTTTTTTTTCACTTATCTAAAATAAAGAAAGAGATCCATTACTCCTTTAATTTATCTCAAGAAGTCGCTCGATTTCACGCCCAGGAGCGTCATTATCGACGAGTATACAAGAGATTCACTGGAGAGCAGGCTTCTCGGATAATTTAAATAGTGTTTATGAATTCTTGGTATATATTATTTTATTTTTTTATACTTTATCTTGTCTTAAGAAGAATTTTTTGACCCATTTGGGCATGGCAAAAGCCATATAGGTTTCAAATGCTGAGAGAGCAAGTAATATTCTCACAATTACTAACAATATCAAACTTAAAGGTAGAATTGCATCTAAAAGAGACCCTAAAGTATAGAAAAGAATTGCGATAAAATAGAGAGTACCTTTTAACCTAATTTCAGTGTCCTTAGATTTCCTTGCCTCTCGAGCAAAGAAGATAGCAAATATGAATACAAGCATTATATTAAAGAAAAGACAAAGAGCTAACCATGATTGGTATGTTACATCGAGAGGGCCTTCCAATGTTGCGAACCTTGAAGGTTCTACGAACATTGCGTAAAATAACAATGTTTGATATAGAGCTCCATAAATTGCGGTTAGAGCCATCACTAATTTTACCTTATCTTTCCATATAAGGTTAGTCATTACGAACATACCTAAAAATAGAACTATAATATTTAAACTAAGACCAATTATTATATACATGCTAAGAGTAAGGCTTTCTCCACCTGCAAAAAAAAGCATAAGAGTAATCGCATAAGGCCACCAAGGTTGAGTTATTAAAATCATGACAATACCCATTAGTAATAAATTTCTATCTTTATAT
>JBHLNT010000339.1:0-3006 GCA_048941265.1 Promethearchaeota archaeon | reverse complement strand
TCATCATTTTTGAAGAGCTCCATGCTTACTAAATTTTCGGCAATGTCACGTTTGATTCCTTGGAGGTTTACGAGGTTTTTTTTCTCGTTGATCAGTTCTAAAATGCTTCTAATTAACCACTGGCAATAATCTAAGAAGCTTTCGCGGTAAATTTGGTTCCACCCAAGTTCATTGAGTAACTTCTCAAAATTTCTTTTAAAGAATCGTTTAGTTTTTTTAGGGAATGCATGAAGAGTCTCACCATTGACAAGTTCGTTGGAGAGTTCAGTTATGAGACTGCTTGCTAATTTTTCCGTGTACAGTTTATTTGGTACTATCTCAAGTTTGACATTTTTTATTCTATCATAGACATATTCAGAAGCAAATATGGTGAAAGTATATTCGAAGGTTCTCGGATTCTCCTGATCGATTATAAATCCGTAATTTTTTTTTAGAGCATCTATGATTTCAACTTGATGGGTCTCTTGAAAAGAGGTAATCTTTTTTTTTCCAGAAATCAGTTTAAACACATCCTGGATCCATTCTTGGAAGCTTTCAAGATACTCTGTCTTGTAATTCTTATCGCTTAAATTATTCAAGAATTCTTTATAATATTCACTAAGATATATTTGACTGATAGGGGCATTTTCTAACCAAACGTCCGGGAATGGGTCTTTCAATATTGATATTCTTATATTTTTCGCCAAACACTCTGTTTGTTCGTGGGGAAGTTCCTTTTGTCCTTTCTTAATTTTTTCTATGAATTCTGATGTATTTAAGATTTCATAAATCCGTCTAAAGGTGAAAACTCTCATTTGTCGCACTAATTTTCCAAGTGGCAATTCCGTGTTTAGATTATGTTCAGGCTTAAGGTGTTTTTTTTTTAGTTTGGCACCACACAATTCACAGATAATACGTTCTTGGCCCTCAAACAGTTTATCAATTTGGTCTTGATTTAATTTATTGCCGCAGTACTTGCAGTGATTTAGATTTGTCTTATTAGAATCGTCTTTAATCATTATCTTTTGCTGAATTTAGATTCAATGATCATTTTAAAAGTATTGATATAAACTTAGGATAAAATTAATGCAGGGCTTTATAAACAAAAAATTAAATTCTAACTACTAAATTTATTTAAAGAAAAAATAGTAATATTTTGAAAAAATCTTAAAGCTTAGGAATTCAATTAAAAAGTAAAAGATGAATGGCAGAATTCTCCTAATTTTTTGAAAAAAATTAAAATTTCAATTTCAAAATTCTATTTCCTTCTTTAATTGAACCCCAATCTTCCAAAAAATCTCCAATCATTGCAAATACTGGATTTTGTTTCGCCATATTTCTGCAAAACTCTGCAGCTTGCTTATAATCTCCATTAAAAGAATCCATTACTTGTTCTATATCCTTTAAACTATGACCAAAATGATTTAAACATACCTCTATCATTTGTTTTAAAAATTCATAATCAGGTTTTGCTCTTAATCCTTTTATAAAAATTTGAAATGCTTCTCTTACATTTCCTGCTCTTAAATTTTGTTCTCCCCGCAATGCACAATGATTTCCATAATTCAAACTATGTTCTAAGATCCTATCCCATGTTTTTTGTGCTTTTTCTTCGTTTCTTAAACTATAATAATGACTCAATAGCACATCTAATGATTCCACATCGTCAGGTTTGAGTTCAATTGCTTTTTCAAGACATTCTACTGATTTTGATAAATTGTGGATCAATGCATAAGCTAAACCCATCTTATTCCATGTTAAATTATTTTTTGAATCTATTTTTAAAGATTTTTCATAATAATCTATTGCCTTTTGATATAATCCATTCATACTATATCTATGACCAATTTCATACAATTCTTTAGCACTCAAATTATTCTCATCCCCTTGAGGAATTTTTAATTCTTTTCTTTCCTTAGCAATTTTTTCTGCTGATCGGTCGATCATATCAAAAATCTTTTCCATTTCTTCCCTTTCTTGTTTACTCTTAGCCTTTGACAATAATAATTCATTAATTCTTTTCGCTGGCGTCATATCATCTTCTCTTCTAACTGTACTCTTAATTTGTCTAAGAACCCAATCCCTATTATTGCTCGCATTCCTAAGTGAGGGATTAAATTTGAGTGCTAAATCTAAACATTTTAAAGCTTCATCATATTTTCCTAATTTTGCTAATGAGGCCCCCTTATCACATAAAATTTCAGGAAATTCAGGAAAAAGTTTTAAAGCTTTATCAAATATTTGAATTGCCTTTTTATAGTTTTTTTGCTTAAAGTAAGATAAACCCTTTATGTATAGCTTTTCAGCTTTTTCTTTATTAATTTTAATGACCTCTAATTAATTATTGAAAAGATTTCTAAATTAACAATATTGATCTTGTTAATTTTTGTCTTATTTTAATATGAAATATTTAGTCTTCAAATTATATAAATAGATGGTTTTTCCAAACAAACACTCTTAAGACTTTAACAGATCTGAAATTTCCCGTACCTAGATGTAAATCATTTTTTATTTTCTGTTAATATCAATTTCATCATATTTTTTATTTAAATAAGTTGGGTAGAAATTGCTTACAATTAAATTAAAATAAAAATATTCATATGCGAAAACGATATATCTGGATATTATTTTCAGCCTTTATCTTAATAAATGCTGGATTCATAAACCTCATCAATCCTAGTTTTATAGTATTAAATGTTGACAATAACTCTCAGCAAAAAGCGCAAGATGATATTAATGCTGTAAATGAAGAAAAAACTCCACAAAGCTCCACTGGGGTGAATTACGGTAATATTGAATCAATTTTCAATGCAAAGCTGAATCAATTTAGTTCAGAGGTATATTTTTCGCAGATTTATGAATCTTCGTTGCAAGCAACATATTTCGCGCTTTTAATATTTGATGCGATCGGGAAATTAGACACCATTAACCATGCAGAGATCGTAAATTATATAATGGCGCACTACAATGAAACTTCACATATTTTCATGGATAGTTATGCTGAGCGGTATTTGCATACGGATTTTT
>JBHLNT010000122.1:0-12323 GCA_048941265.1 Promethearchaeota archaeon | reverse complement strand
ACTGACAAACTATGGATACTCAATTCATAGATAGTTTGAAAAGCATCATAAATTACTATTACAAATAAGATCCAGAAGGCGGCCAATAAAGGATCAAATGTTACCGGTATATAGAGCAAACATAGACTCACACAAGCGCCAATAATTCCGATCACTATAAAAGGAAATCGTTTCCCATGTTTTGAAGTAAGCTTTGAAGAGCGGTCTAGTAGATTGCCTGCTATTGGATCATTAAAAGCATCCCAAACTACATAAATTCCAAATATCATAAGCACATACCATATTGGAATGCCTATCGCTTTTGCTGCGTATAACTGAATCCAATTTCGTATGCCCCACATCATACTCAAAATTACAGTATTTAACGAATATGCTATCAATCTCTTATTACTAAACGGCTCGTATTTTATAATTTCTTCGGGTGATGACATGGCTTATTTCTCTACTACCCTTAAAGATATTGAAGATTTGATTTATTATGATTTAAAAATCCGATTTAATCAATTTTGTTTTAATTTCTATGGCCATTTCCCTGTCTATCGTGTAAAATTTATAGAAGATAAGTAAACTTATTACCATGATTGTCGCCGGGATGAGAGACATTTGAAGGTTTAATCCTAATTTAGCAAAATCGCTATTTTTCGTTCCGAGCGCAGGATCATAACCTGTGATGGTTCCTACTATCGCAAAGATTAACACTTGCCAGAAAATGCCTGTTGCAGAGAAGAATCGCAATATCCCATGATATGAGCTTTCTTCACGAATATTACTCTTTAACGTCGCATTATCAATCGCTTCAGAAGATATAGTGGATAGAATTACGCCTTGTCCTCCGTGTCCTATGCCCCCACATGCAGCAATAATTACAACAAGAGTATAATTTGTTGCAAATATAAAACTTGCAGTACTTATAGCTGTGCATAATAGTGCGTAGAAATAAGTTTTTTTAGATCCATATTTTTTTGCTATTTTCATCCATAATGGGATGACTGCGAAACCTACTAAAAGAAATAAAAGAGAAGGCAATGCACTCATCGATATAGGCAAACCCAATCCATCCACGATATAGAAACCAAGTCCAACAGTTACACATCCTATTTCTACCACCCATGTGACATAAGCAAGAATAACTACCATCCAATTTCTATCTCTAAACACCCTTTTAATCATTTCTTTAAGGGGTAATGAACTTTTTTTTTCAATATCTAATTTTGACCGAAATTCAATCATTTCTTTAGGTTCGCGGGAACTTAGAATTTGAGGGATTGCCATAATTGAAAGCATTATTATTATTGTTAAAGTCATAAAGAAATAAGCCCATGGAGATGATACTCCTCCATACATTTCAAGTAATAAAGGATTTAAAACAGCGGTTATTACCCCGAAAGTTCCTGCTAAGATGTGTGAATATGTACCGTATTTAACCCTTTGTTTCTGATCTCGAAATCTATCCACAATAAAACCATTAACGCTTAACTCATACATGGTTTGAAAAGCATCGTAAATGATTATAACAAATAATATCCAGAAGGCTACCTGTAAAGGATCAGATGATACAGGTAAGAAAAGCAAAATGAGACATATTAAAGCTCCAAAAACCCCGATTATAACAAATGGAAATCTTTTTCCATATGTTGAAGTAAACCTTGAAGAACGATCTAGTAAGTTGCCCGTTAATGGATCATTTAGAGCATCCCAAAGTACATATATTCCGAATATCATAAGCACATACCATATTGGAATGCCTATTGCTTTTGCTGCATATAATTGAATCCAATTTCTTATGCCCCAAAATGTATTTAATATTGTAAGATTTAACCCAAATGCTAACATTCTCTTATTACTAAATGGCTCATATTTGGTGAGTTCTTCTTCAGATGACATATTTTTTTCCACCCTTATTTTTCTTATTAATGTGAAAATTCTTTATATTTAAAATTACAATGTAATGTTATTAAATATAAATCATCAGTATAATATTTAAATATTTTATTCTCACTTTTTCATCAGATTTTTCCTTCAATGAAATCCAATTTTAAAGGAAAATCCTAATAATTAATTACGACCCAAGAAATAATCTACTTTTTTGATACTTTTATTTAACAAACGATCTCTAAAAGAGATTAAAATTATTTATCCTACCAATAAATTCTTTATTTCTTTTAAAGCACACTCTCTATAACTTTTTTTTGTGAATGTTGGTGATTTTTCCTTCATATATTCCATTATAGGTGCGTGAAATTTAATATACATATCCGTAGTTGTGATACCAAATATGACACTCCAAATAAAATAGGTAAATTCATCAAGATTTCTTTCTTTAATTTCTTTAACCATCATAGCTTCGTGTAGAATTTTTTTTATCTTATCTAAAAGTCCAGTTTGTTGATAATTTTTTTCAATAGGTCCAATTTTTTTTGATGAAGGAATAGGCAAAATAAACATTACAATAAAACGATTGAAATCTTCATTCGCAAATTCTATAAAGCTTAGTGCGATTTTCATTAAAAGCTCTACCTTTGTTCCTTGATGCTCATTAATGATATTGTTAATTTCAATTAGATATTTTTGGAAGTATTTTTGTCGAATAGCGATCCATAGTTCTCGTTTACTCTGTATATATGTGTAAAGGAAGGTTTGAGTCATATTCAAACGTTTTGCTAATGTTCTCATACTTAAAGCTCCAGGACCATATTTAACGAAGAGTTCTTTACCTTCTTCAAGGATTCGTTGATATTGTATTTCTTTTTCTTTTTTTGATCGTGCCCGTTTTTTATTCATATTTTTATTGGTCATTAGTAACGCTTACTAAAATTTTTTTGAATAAAATCATTTAATTACATAGTAATGTTAAAAAAACTTAAAAAATGTTGTAGATGGAAATTAGAAATATACCTAGATTGAATGATAATATAGATTTTTCACATAAATGTAAATTATGTCAGAATCTTTTTTGGATTACTTAAAATTATTTCAGCACAGTCAATAGCGCTTTGAGCGGCTAATTCAGTTCCAATTCCCCAACCTCCAGCATCACCTCCTACTAAATACAAACCTTCTATAGGCACTATTGATGATGGACGATGACTACCGACTTGACCTACTGATTGCGCAATTCCGACCACCGTACCCTCTTTCCCTGCTAACAAATCTATATCTTTTGGAGATGTAATATCCATCCATAAAAGGTTTTCCGAAAGTTCTGGAAAAACCATTTCAAGGCTTTTCATGGAATTTTTTATCCATTTTTCCTTGTGCTTCTCGAAATCCTCAGGCGAAACGGCTGTTCCTGCCATAATTAGTTGTTTTCCCTTAGGTGCTAAGTTGGAATCATAGTTAGAGGGTACTGGAATGAATAGGTCAACATCATTAGGCACATTTCCCTTTAAAATTGACCTGAATTTAGATTCATGATCTTCTAAATTAAACAAACTTATTACTTTATATTCTGTAATAGGTCTTTTTAGTGCCATTTTGAAAGTTACTGCACTCATAGAATATTTAAGATTATCAATATATTCTAAAAATTTCTTTTCAAAATAATCTCTTCCTACTAGTTTGTTTACAGTTTCCCTGATTCCTGCATTGCTAATAACTATCCTTGATGACACAAATTGACCATTATTTAACTCAACTCCCTGAACTTTTTCATGCTTTACTACAATTTTTTCTGCTGAAACATTAATTTTTACAACTCCCCCGTCCTTCTTAATGCCTTCAGTAAAAGCTAAAGGAATTGCGATACAGCCTCCTTTAGGGTATCCAAGGCTTAGATCTTTTGAAAGAGACGATAAACATCTTATAAATTCACCAGCAGAAGCAAGATAATAAGGCGTTACCAAATAAATGCTACTAAATATGCTAATAAATGAATGGATCAAATTATTGTCAGTATATTCTGATAACCATGATTTCACACTAATATTATCAAATTTTTGTGTATCTTTTATTCGCAATACATCCCTAAACAATTTCATAATAATTGAAAAATCTGAATCTGGAACAAAATTCTTTAGTTCCCTTGGAAAAGCCCAAAATTGTCCTTTATGATACCATCGGGGTCCTGGATTCCTCGCTAAAACCCATTCAACCGCATGTTGCATTTCAATCATATTCAGAATTTTACCAAGAGGCCCTTTACTAGTTCTTCCAAAAGAATGTATGCCCACATCTAACTTGAAACCTTCCTTTGAATAAGTGCTACACCGACCACCAATAATATCATTTTTTTCAATTAATAAAATTTTTAATCCTTCGGAAGCTAGTAGTGCTCCAATCCCAGTGCCCCCCACCCCACTACCAATTATTATCGCATCAAAATTTGTCATTATTTAAACACAAGAATATTATTATATTAGTTCTAAAAATAGCTAATCTGATAATTCTTTCAACATCTTCTTAATAATAGGTTTTATTTCGGGTATTCTTTGGTTAATAGTCATCCATACTAATTTAAAATCAACTTCAGAATAAGCATGTATTAATTTATCTTTCATTCCAGCCATTTCTTTCCAAGGAATTTTAGAATATATCTTTCTAATATCATCAGGTATGTACTTCGTTGCTTCTCCTATGATTTCAAGTTTTCTAATAACCGCACTTGAAGTTTTATCGTCTTTCTTAAATTGATCATAGTTCATTCCTTTTATGAAATCTTCAATACTTTTTATCGAGTTATTAATATCTTTTAGATAGGGCTCATATTTTTTACGCATAAATTACCTCTTTTAATATATCTTCCCTAAATTCTTCTTTTATTGCTGCCTTTGATATTATATCAACTTTTTTATTAAAATATTCCTCAAGAAAATGAGATAATCCTATATAATGAAATAAATCCGCATCTTCCTCAAATTCTGCAAGTATGTCGATATCACTCGATTCTTTTTGTTCCTCATTAACATAAGAACCGAAAAGTCCTAAATTTTTTACTTTATACTTAGCCCTTATTTCAATTTTTAATTTTTTAAGTGTTGAAAGAATTTCTGTTCTATTATATATCATTTCTATTACTATTATGTTTAATTTAAAAAGATCTACTTTACAATACTTTAAACCATTCTATCATTTTAATATATTTTTATAAAAGCAATTACAAATTCACAGATAACCAGATTAGTTTATTATTATTATGATTTAATTCTTCAATTTAATTATGGATTTATTGGTTGAATTATTTACAAATATGTATTTAAATATTCGCTTCTTAATTTGTAAATGATTAAAAATAAAATATTTTGGATTGAAAATAAAGAATAAGAGGTGTGAAATTCTGAAAGTTGAATTGATTGAGCAAGATGCGCTCGGTCTTGCAGAAATGGTTCGAGATGGTGAAATTAAGTCATCCGAATTAGTGGAGATTGCTATTGAACGAATTGAGCGTGTTAATCCTAAATTAAATGCGATTATTCATAAGATGTATGATGAAGCAAGGAGATTAGCTGAAAAATGGGATAAAGGAATAAGTTCTGGAAAAGGAAAAGAAACTATTTTTTGCGGCATTCCATTTCTTTTAAAGGATCTTATTGCTGAATATGCTGGTGCTCCCTTTAGCGAGGGCTCTGCAGCAGTTAATGGATATATCTCGAAATTGGATACAGAACTTGTAAAACGACAAAAAGCAGCCGGATTGATCACTGTTGGTAAAACTAATACACCAGAATTTGGTTGTCTACCCTCAACCGAACCTCTATTATTTGGACCTACCTTAAACCCATGGAATCAAGATATAATCACAGGAGGCTCTAGTGGCGGATCAGCAGTGGCTGTGGCAACCGGCATAGTACCGTTAGCTCATGGCAACGATGGAGGAGGATCGATTCGCATTCCCGCTTCTTGTTGTGGAGTATTTGGTTTAAAACCGACTCGCGCGAGGAATCCAATGGGACCTTATTTTGGAGATTTTGGATCTGGAATTGCTGTAGAACACGGGCTTTCTCGTACTGTTAGAGATTCAGCAGCATTATTAGATGCCACATCGGGAGCAGATATCGGGGACCCTTATTATGCTCCACCAAAGAAACGTCCTTATCTTGAAGAAGTTGGATCAGAGGTAGGTCGTTTAAAAATCGGTTATTTAAGTTCTATACCTAATGGATGGAGTTTTGAGACCAAAATAGATCCAGAATGCGAAAAAGCGGTTAGAGATGCTGCTCAATTATGCGAAAGTTTAGGTCATGATGTTGAGGAAATAGATGCAGATGTCTTAGGTTATAAGAATCTCTTTATGAGTTTCGGTGTTATCTTTTCAAGTACCACTGGTCAAATTATCTCATATTGGGAAAGAGAATTGGAGAAACAAATAACCGAAAATCAATTGGAACCTGTGACCTGGTTAGTTTATCAAAATGCAGCCACCCGTACCGGGGTTGATTATTGTATCGCCATCGAAGAATGCCAGAAATTCTCTCGCAAAATGGCACAATGGTTTCATAAAGGTGGATATGATATTCTTCTTAATACTACACTAACTGTTCCCCCAATTAAGCTAGGTAATTTTGCGCCAACAAATTTAAGGAAAGCGGGTAAAACTATTTCATTAATGAGTAAGCTTGTTGCATATACATTTGTTTACAATGTAACTGGTCAACCAGCTATGTCAGTTCCATTATATTGGACTGCAGATAATATCCCTATTGGCATTCAATTTGCTTCTCCTTTTGGTGATGAAGCGACACTATTCCGTTTGGCAGCCCAATTAGAGCAAGAAAGACCATGGATTAATCGAAAGCCTCCAATTTTCTGTAGTTAATCTAGTAATTCTTGTATAAATTTGATAAAAAGCTTCTAAATGTTTAAAGAAAAAAATTAAATTTATTTTTTTTTTACCATTTTTTAATTTATTGTATCCATTTTATCCTTTTTCCGTTTGCCAATAGAAGTAGAGATCAAAAAACATTGAGAATGTTTAAATAACAGAAGTAAGATCTTTTAACTATAATTATAACTAATAGTTGATAATTAATGGAAATAACTACAGAAATCCTAATAAACGGTATTTTTAGTATACTTCTTGTTATTGTTTTTGTATATGTTGGTTTAAAAATTCTTTTTAAATATAAGGTTTTCAAAAAACGAGTCTTTTTCTTAACAGGTTTTGCTTGGATTGGTATATCTGAACCCTGGTGGCCCTCAGCGATAGGATTTTTGATGCTTCTTTTCACGGGAAGTGGTCTTACTGTAGAAGTCTATCTCATTCTTAATAATGCATTTCTTCCAATTTTTCTAATTTCATGGTTAATGGCTATAAGTGAGATGGTGAAAATAAAAAGAAAAACTCTGTTCATTATGCTGTATCTCGTAATAGCATTAATTTTAGAAGGTATTATGATCTATTATCTATTTACAGACGTATCTAAAGTCGGAGTTATGGTAAGCCCCGTTGATGTTGATTTTGGAATCATAGCGATACTCCATATAGCTTTCAACTTATGTGTCTTTATGATTAGTGGCTTTCTATTCTCCTTTAAAACTTTAAAGCTTAATGATCCTGAAAATAAGTTAAGAGGAAAATTCCTCATCCTAGCATTTATATTATTTTTAATAGGTGCCATTTTGGAAATAGTAATAACTCTGCCTCCGAATCGAATTATTATACTCTTATGTGCCATTATTTTTTACATAGGTTTTATGATGCCAGAGGGAATTAAAAATCGTCTCCTATAATACACTCTTTTTTTCTTTCTTTACATGCATACGTATATAAGTTCTCTTTCCTTAAATTGTAATTAATTCATTACAAATTAGGTCTAATAAAAAATAGTGATATGATATAGAATGTGGTATTTTTATAGTCCAAGTGTAATTTATGGAGAAGATGCCTTAGATTTTTTATTCAGGGTACCTGGCGAGAAATGTTATATTGTAACCGATAAAATTATTGAAGAATTAGGCCTCCTAAAAAAATTAACAAACAAACTTGAAGAGCTTGGAAAAAAGTACGAGATTTTCGATGAAGTAGTTCCCGATCCTCACGAAAATGGGGTAAATAAATCTCGAGAGAAATGTTTTTCTTATCAACCTGAGATTATCATTGCCTTAGGAGGGGGTTCTGTAATTGATACAGCAAAGGCAACATGGGCGTTATATGAATTACCTGAGTATACCCTCGACGAATTACCGCTAAATCCAGATCTATTTAAGATTAATACGGGAGTAAAAGCTAAGATGGTTGTTATCCCTACTACATCAGGAACAGGAGCCGACGTATCTTTAGGAATAGTAATATCTAGGTATGAAGAAGCGGATAATGTATGGCGAAAAATGGAAATCCCTCACAGTGGGCTCATACCTACATATACAATTGTAGATCCAATCTTTCCGTTAGAAATGCCTCCGAAACTAACAGCTAGCACTGGCTTTGATGCGTTAGCACATTCACTTGAAAATATCATTTCAATGTGGAGAAATGATATCTGTGATGCTCTTACCTTAAAATCAGTAGAACTCATCTTTAAATACTTACCTATTGCCTGTAAAGATGGAAAAAATATTGAGGCGAGGGATAAAATGCATCTCGCGGCGACAATTGCTGGTTTAGCCTTTAGTAATTCTATGGCACATATAGGACATTCTTTAGGCCATAGCTGGGGTGCCGTATTCCATACTCCTCATGGAATATGCGTAGGCACTTTCCTACCATACGTTTTGGAATATTGTCTAAATAATCCTGATGAGGGCGATAAGACCACCGAAATACTCGGGAAGTTTGCCAAACAAATGGGTTGGGCTAAATGGGATATGGAAACCAAAAAGGCTGCTTATGTCGTAATTGATAAAGTAAACGAATTACAGAAAGAAATAGGATTTCCGCATGCGCTAAAAGAAACTCAAGTAACTAGAGCTGATTTGGAGAATAATTTGGATAAATTGGTTAGCTTGTGTTTCCAAAGTCCCGTATGTACTGCAGGTCCTAGGTCCCCTAATACAGAAGAATGGAAGAAGCTCTTTATATATGCTTATGATGGAAAGAATGTAGACTTTTAATAATTATTTTAAAGAGATATATTCTCTTTATTTTTTTTAGTTAATATATCACTTAGCTAAATAAAATACAATATAAGCATTTAATTATGAAAATTTCTTATATTAGCCATAATAAAAAACATTAGGTGAATTATCTTATGAAATATGAGAAAAACCAATACACAGAAGGATTTTCAATCTGTGGTTTAATCATCGCAGGTGCGTTTTTTTTCTGGGGTATAACCTCCATTATTGCTGGTGGATGGTGGGGAATAATTTTAATTGGAATTGGAATCGCCATATCACTGGGATTGATTAGAGCAATAGTAAATAAAAAAAAGCTTAGGAATGCTGTTAAGTACGAATTTGAATCAAATCCTAATGCTACTGTAGAAGATATTAGTAAAAGTACGGGAATTTCAAAAAAAGATGTCCAAGCCATAATTTTAGATTTAAAAATGTCAGGTGAATTACGGGGTAAGTTCTCTTCAAAAACAGGGCAATTAAAGACGGTTCCAGCAGCAACAACAGGAAAAACTGAATTTTGTCCGAGTTGTGGGGCCCATATTGAGAAAGAAGGAGCACAATTTTGTAATTATTGTGGAGCAGAAATTAAGTAATTCAATATAATTACTACTTATTTTTTTAATTATACATTTTCTATAAATGACATATTCAAATAATATATCTGATATTTAATCTCAATTAATTAATTTTAAAATAAAATTGGATTGCAATGGTAAAATTTACGTTTATTCTTTGTGCGGAACCTTATAAATATGAGGCAATGGATACTCTAATTAATTTAGGAGAAGCTATTATTAAGAAAGGTCATCATATTCTAGGGATTTTCCTTTACGGGAGTGGCGTTTATAATATTAAGGGTGATATCCTTACTGACGATTCTACTCGAAATTTACCTGAGAGGCTCGCAAATTTTTGTAAGAAATATAATGCAAGATTGGCAGCTTGCAGCACATGGATTAATTTTTCAGGAATCAAATCGTCAGAGTTTATTGAGGGAGCATGTCAAGAGGGCTTAGGAGGACTTTCTGATTTAATTGCAAGATCAGATCGAGTTATATTTTTTGGTCCTGGAGGTTGAAAAATGGTAGACTCAATCGTAATAATATGTGAAGATTCCCCCTTCGGTAAGAATTCTGCGGTAGAATCAATACGTATGGCAACTGGTTTATTAGCCGTAGGAGATCTTGACAAATGTAAAGTAATTTTCCTCGGTGATGCCGTTTACTTTTTAAATAAGAATCTAAATCCTGAAATTCTTAATTTGGATAGTTTTTCAAACATAATGAGATTAATAGAACTTTCTGATCTGGAAATCTACGTTCTTGACGAGGCACTCGAATCAGCCGATATGAGTCATTCAGATTTGATATCAAATGACAATCTAAAGATTGTTCATAATAAAGAATTATCTAATTTGATTTTAAAAGCAGATATGAGTTTTAAATACTAAAATAAGAAGTGGAAAATGGTGGAAAATAATAATCTTATTGTTTATTTATTTGGCTTTAGTCTTCGCAAGAATGATCAATCGGCGAATTTAATCTCTATTATAAGCGATCAAATTAATGCAGGAGCCAGAATAAAAATTGTATTAATGCATGATGGAGTTATAGGTATTTCGAAATTAGGAAAAGTTCCCTCATCTTTAAAGAAATTACTAAACCTACCGATTGAAATTTATGCAATAATACCTGACATTAAAGCTCGTGGGATTGATATTAAAGCCATCAATGAAAAAATTGTTCTCATCGAATACGAAAATCTTGTTGATATTTTAGTAGAAACGTCGCAAATAGTTTCATGGTTATAAACATTCATAAGCATTGATATTTATGAAAACTTAATCAATATTGCAATATTTGGGGTCATTACTTGAGATTATTTGAATAGTAGATTCAATGATGTGATATTTATTGTTCAAATAGGAATTAATTTTATCTATAAGAGATCCTTGGTTGGAAAACATATCGATGTCATCTGAAACAATCAGGTGTGCTGAAAAAACTAGCATTTCAGGAGTTATTGTCCATAAGTGAACATTAATTAAATCAACGATCTCTTTAAAATTGCTTTGTAAATCTTCACTGATAATGTGGACATTTAATCCTTTTGGTGCCATTTCTAGAAGAATTCTAGTAGATTCTCTCAAAATCCCTAAAGCCCAATAGAGAATTATTATAGAAATGCCAATACTTACGATAGGATCGAGGATTGTCCATCCGGTATAAAAAATAATAATTGCAATTATTACGATACCTATTGATGACACAGCATCAGCGAACATGTGAGAAACTACAGCTCTAACATTTAAATCAGATTTATTAGTTCCTTGAAGGAGAAGTATACTGGTTAAGTTTACTGATAGTCCAATTAACGCAATAATAAACATATAAAAACTAAGTATTTCTTGAGGATATAAAATTCTTAAAATGGCTTCATAAATAATTAAAGCAACAACAGGGAGAAGGAAGATTCCATTGATAAAAGCAGCCAAGACTTCTGAACGATAAAGACCAAAAGTTTTATGATGACAAGGAGGATTTCTCGCAATATATATTGCTAATAAGCTTATTCCAATAGCAAAACAATGAGTAAACATATGACCAGCATCACTTATAAGTGCAATACTATTAGCTAAGATCCCCCCTATGATTTCTAAAACCATGACTGTTGATGTGATAATAAGTGAAAAGACAAGCCTTTTCTTTTCCACTGAACGAAAGGTGAATAAATGATTAGAAAAGGTGTTCTCTTTTATCTTTAATTCCATCAATAATTGTACCTCAATTACTAACCATAATTTACTTTATTTATATTTTACTTTAAAAGCATTTACTTAATGTTACCTATTAATAGAATTTAATTTAATTCTTTGATTTATAAATCATTCTACTATTAATAAGATCCTCCCCTCTTCATAAAGTAAAGCTTACAATTTAAATTAGAACTCCAACTAAATTACATTTTATTTAATATCATAGTAAATAAATAAACTTTCAGCCACTACTCGGTAATACTTTTAACTTATTAGGATAATATTTAGTAATATACTATAAATAGTAAGAAGTATCGCTAAACTTTGATGATTTATTATCTATATATGAATATTTTCACTATGACTGATTTAATTTGAAAGTAAATAACAAGAATAGAGATGTAGTAAGAAAATCAATAATCTTTGGAATTATCAGTATTTTAGGTCATTTAATTAGTATTTTAGCGGATAATTCACTACTTATTATTATAAATTTATTTCTTCTAAAACCTAATAATAACTAAATTTTACCTAATAAACTTTAAAATTTTGAGAGAGAATGAAATATGCGAATAAT
>JBHLNT010000121.1:0-12383 GCA_048941265.1 Promethearchaeota archaeon | reverse complement strand
ATTCCCTCGAGTATATCTTTCTAAAAAAGAAATTGTTTTCTCCGTTATGTAGGTAGTTGGATATAATTCCTCAGGTAATATAGTCTCATAATAAGGAAGACTAAAGAATTGTTTGAATTTCTCTCTTATGGGATCAAGATATTGGGGACCTCTTTCTTCCAACCAATCAAAATAATGTCCTGCGCAAAGATCACCATGACCTAAGACCATATCGACCTCATCAAAACCGTAATAGGGTATTGGCAGGTCTTCTTTCATTTTAGCACGTGATTTTTCATTAATCCAGGGTCCTATAGCTTCCGCTGATTTTGAAGTTTTGTCAAATCGAGGAGCCCAATACTGAAAATGTAATTTCCCAATGTTTATTGTATGATATCCATTATTTCGTAATGTTTCTGTAAATGTCGGCACATTCAAGGGTAGATTCATACCATTACTTCTGACGCCATGCATATTTGGATAGAGTCCAGTGAGAATAGTGGCCCTATTAGGCATGCACATAGGATTAGTGCAAAAAGCACTCGTAAATCTCACACTTTCGCTTGCTAACCTGTCAAGATTAGGTGTTTTCAAGATGGGATTTCCTGCACAGCCGAGGTGATCGGACCGTTGTTGGTCTGTAATAATAAATAATACATTCATTTTTTCACTCATAATAATTAATTTGTTAAAGGTCTATTAAAAAGTTTTCAGTAGTGTAAACTTTTTTATATTATAAAACTTTAAAAATTCAAAGTTAATATGTTTTTTTTACAATAAAATAAAAAATAGAGGATATTATTGATCGTAAATGAAGAGCATAAAGCAGATTTAATCCGATTAGCGAAAGAATATAAATATTCTGTGCAATCTTATCCGGGGGTTCAGGAACAGAAACCAAAGGAAAAATATCTTGAATACTTAAGCTTGATGTATGATCCGGAAATCATTAAGATCGTGTTGGAACTCCCTATTTTGCCAAAAACTTTATCAATAAAAAAAGTAGGGAAAAAATTAAACATTGATAAAGATGATTTGATATCTAATCTAGAAGGTTATGTAAAACGTGGATTTGTCACACGGCTGGGAAAAAATAACTATGCTCGCCCTTCTCCCTTACAAATTCATGATTCACCATTTATCCTTCAAGAAAATTTGGATAGAGACGATATAGTTGAATTTGCTAGATTAAGCAGAGAATATTTTGATGAAGGATATTATAAAACCTGGGAAACGAACCGTAAAGGGATCCCACGCACAAGAGTCTTGACTGTCTCAGAAAAGGTAGAGCCTTCACATCAAATCATGCCCATGGAAGAAGTATATACGATAATTGACAATCATTCGGATTTTGCGATATTTCCCTGCCCTTGCCGCATGAGAAAGGAAGTTGAAGGTATTAGAAAATGTAAAGATAAATATCCTATTCATAACTGTATCACGTTTGGAATTTTTGCTAAACAAATGATAGAATTGGGCGATCCTGCTATAAAGCCCATTTCTAAAGAAGAAGTAAAAGAAGAAGCTAGAAAAGCTGCCAAGCTTGGTTTAGTACATATGACTGATAATAATGCAAATGCGGTTCGTATACTCTGTGCATGCTGTGAATGCTGTTGCGGCAATTTAGCAGGTTTAACTAGGTTAGATAATCCTAAAGCAATCGCTAGAGCTAATTATATTTCGAGTATTGATGAAGAATTGTGCGCTGCGTGCGGGACGTGTATAGAAAGATGTAAGTTTGGCGCAATTACTTTGAATGAAATTGCACATGTTGATGTCAATAAATGTGTAGGATGTGGTTTGTGTGCTGTAACTTGTCCGGAAGATGCAATTATCATGAAAAGACTTGAAAGAGAACAACTTCCAGAATGAATTAAATTTAAAAAAACAAGAGAAATTAAAGAAGTGAATTAAATTCCATCAGCAGAATCTAAAGATCCATATGAAATAATACTAAAAAAGATGAGAAGGTATCCTAGCGATATTCCTATAAAGGATGGGAAAATTTCAGATGCGTTTCGAGAGTACATAAAACTACTTTTCACTCCAGAAGAAGCCAAGATCGCTCAGCATCTTGAAACCAGACCATTATCGGCAGGTACCATCGCCAAAAGGATTGGAAAAAGCCTCAAGGAAACCAGGGAAATTTTAGATGATATGACAGAAAAGGGTATTATTCAGGATATTGGAGGGTACTCATATTTTATTGCAATGGCTCATCTTTTAAATATTGGTTTTAAATATTCTAAATCCTTAGAGAGACTCGGAAAAAAAGGAGCTGAATTATACCAACAATTTTTCATTGAGGAAAAATTTTACAAGCGTTATGAGTCATCAGATGCAGGTACTTCAATAACTAGAGTCGTTCCTATAAATTCATCAATCGACCATCAATCCGAAATTTTAAACGCAGAGGAAATACATCAGATTTTTGATGAGTGTAAGGGTCCAATTGTTATTACTGACTGTCCTTGTCGGAATCGAACTGACATTTTAGGTATTCGAGAATGTAAAGATAAATATCCTATAAAAGAATCTTGTTTCCAGTTAGGTTTATTTGGCAAATATTTTATCAGAAGAGGAGAAGGAAGAGAACTATCCTTAGAAGAAGCACATCAATTAATTGATAAATATGCAAAATTAGGATTAATTTTCACGACTGAAAATGTGAAAGATCCTAATCATTTCGTAATCTGCTGCTGTTGTGCATGTTGTTGTGCCCTTTTGAGAGGTATGACTCGGTTTGAGGAAAAAAATGAAGATTGTGTTGCTAAATCCAATTATATCTCACAAGTAGATCAAGATGTTTGTGAAGGATGTGGATTGTGCGCAGAAAGATGTCCTTTTAAAGCTATTGCGGTTGAAGATAAGAAAGCATTTGTAAATCCTAATAGATGCTATGGATGTGGAGTTTGTGCAGTCACGTGCCCTACCGGAGCAATAAAGTTGCATAGAGAACAGCGTTCCTACATTCATGAAAATGCTTTAAAGCTTTCAAGTAAAATTTATCAAGAAAATAGAACCAATCAAGAATCTAAAGATTGAGAGTAAAAGGAGATATGTCAATAATATGAGTGAACAAATGAACGTGTTATTTATCATAACGGACCAACAGCGAGCTGATCATCTGAGCTGTGCGGGAAATTCTGGGTTAAAAACTCCACATATCGATAGTATATGCAATGGCGGAATAAGATTTACGAAATATTTTTGTGCAACTCCCATTTGTATGCCAAATCGAGGTAGTTTCTTTACAGGTTCATATCCAAGTGTCCACGGAACTCGGTCAAATGGTATTAATTTAAATCCAAATATTCCTACAATATCTGAAATATTAAAAAGCCAAGGATATCACACAGTTTCAATAGGAAAAACGCATTTTAATTTCTATGCGTTTCCTTATAAGAAGAAAAAGGTCGAATCTTTAGAAGTTATACCATACTGGATGTCAGGGAAGTTGAAATCACCATTTCCCACACCCTATTATGGATTCGATGAAGTAAAGCTTACAGTTGGCCACGGAGATGTGTGTGCGGGACATTATATGGAATGGTTAGAGGAAAAAAACTATGATAAACTGGATTTTCTCAAAAGCCGGCTTATTTCAATATATGAAAACTACTATGAGACTGTATTACCGGAGGAATTGTATCCTTCAGCATATATAACAGATCAAACAGTAGAATTCCTCGAACGCTATTCTGAAGGAAATAATGGAGAAAAGCCATTTTTCTTGCATTGCTCATATAATGATCCTCACCATCCAGTATGTCCACCAGGTAGATATAAAGATATGTATAAACCTAACGATATTGAATTGCCATCGAATTTTAAAGACGGTGAAAATCTCCTTAATCATAAATTTTTAGGAGAGATTTTAAAAGATTCCCGCTTCCCACACCTTCTTCCTCAGAAAGTGGACGAGAACATCGCAAAAATCTTCACAGCACTCACATATGGTTCTATAGCTATGATTGATGACGGAGTTGGCAAAATTCTTAGGACGTTAGAAAAAACTGGAATGGCAGATAATACCATGGTCGTTTTTACCAGCGACCATGGTGATTATTGTGGAGACCATGGACTCATTTTGAAAGGACCCGCCCATTATCGCAGTATTATAAATATGCCCTTGCTATGGAAAGTACCGGGACTAACAAAATCTGGAGTTTCTGATTCCCTTATCAATACTGTTGATCTTCCAAAAACAATTTTAAACATGCTAGGTGTAAGAAAGAGTTTACATCCCGAAGCATTTCAAGGTTATGATATTACCCCTGTATTAAAGGATCCTAATGAAAAGGTGAGAGAGAGAATTCTTATTGAACACGATGAAGAAATAGCCTCTGACAGAATTTTCAGAGTGAGAACGCTGGTTACTGAAAGGCATCGATTATCGCTATACGATGGTTATGAGAATTTTGGTGATATCTACGATTATACAAGTGATCCTTCTGAAGTTGACAATCTATGGACAAAAAATCGAGAATTGAAAAACAAACTTGTTGAGGAACAGCTGAGAGAAATCATACGATTACGACCCCGCTTACCAAAGAGAGACGCTTATAATTGAAATTGAAATAAGAATTAATAATTTTTTTAAAAGATTTATATAGCACTTATTCAAATAGTAAAAAAAAATGAAATAAATAAGTCGAATTTGCTATGAAAAATGAAAATGAAATAGAACCAAGTGAATGGGAAATTGCCTCCACAAATAAAATGATTTCATATGGATTTGGGTATCTCATTGTAAATTATTTGCTAACCGCCTTTTCTTCCATCGTGTTTTATTTTTACGAGGTCGAGATTGGCTTGCCAGTTGCCTTAGTGGGATTAGCGTTTATAATATTTGCGATATGGAATATGGTTAATGACCCATTATTAGGCTACTTAACCGATAAACCATTGAAATGGACAAAAAGATGGGGAATGCGAGCCCCTTGGATAGTTATTTCAAGTTTTCCGATATTAATCTGTTATTTGTTAATTTTTATTCCTCCTGATGTTAATCAGGAGAACGTTTTGATTATATTTATATATATGGTGATTATAACATGTTTATTCGACACTTTCTTTTCAATTTATAATGATCATATCTACGGCGGATTTACTAACCAATTTAAGTCCGAATATGAACGAAGAAAAGGATTTGCCATAATTTTAATTGTAGCTGGTTTTGGTTCAATGTTTATGGGTTTGATACCACCACTTTTTATCAAATATGGTGACAAAAACTCATTCGTTTTAGCAGCTTTAATAATAATAATAATTATGGCTCTATGCAATATTTTTTTATTTTTAGGGATTAAAGAGTCAGAAGAATTAAGAGAAACATTTATTCGAGGGTATGAAACATCTGAAGAGAAGTCTTTCTTTAGAACGATGAAGATTGCTCTTAAACGCAAAAACTATGTTGTTATCCTCGTTGCCTACACTATGATTGTAACCACACAAACCTTAATCAATGCTTCCCAAATCTACTTTGTTAAAGATGTATTAAGGGTTCCTTATACATATGTAATTTTTATTAATTTAGCTGGTGTGATAGGATTTTTAATTTCAATTCCTTTCTGGGCAGACTTTACTAAAAAACATGGCTTTAAAAAAACACTAGTCGTTTGTACATTCTTAGCTGCAATTTCTTATTTACCCACTTTATGGATAACGACCATAGAAGAAAGGATTTTTTTTACTTTTTTAGCAGGTATACCTTACGCAGGTTATACAGTGGTGATTATGCCAATGGCAGCAGACACAATGGATGATGTCGCTTTGATGTTGGGGAGACGTGCAGAAGCCACACTAGCGGGAATTAGAATGTTTTTCTTCCGCGTAGCTTTTCTCGTCCAAGGAGTTGTGATAATGGTCGTCCACATTGCTACAGTTTATAATCCCGATCCCAAGGCGATTCAATCACCCTTGGCTTTATGGGGAATTCGTGTCCATGCGGGTTTAATTCCTGCCATCTTGATGTTTGTGATATCTCTCATAGTGTACAAGTGGTATGACCTGATAGGAGAGAGAAAAGAATCGATGCTTAAAGAGTTGAAAGCAAAAGGTCTCTGAATCTTAATTTATAAGGTTAAGAAAAGAAAAATATTTTTTTAATATTAAATTGAATCTATATTAAAATTGATATTTATACTTTAGAGGGAAATTGAATTGGAAAAACCAATTGCAATAATGGGTGGTGGGAATGGTGGCCACCAGATGGCTTTAGATTTGACCTTAAGGGGATTTGATGTAAATTTTTGCGAACATCCTAACTTTAAAGAATCGTTTAAAAATACACTTGAAACAAAAGTAATTGAAAATACTGGAATGATTGAAGATAAAGCTAAAATTCATAAGGTCACTCTGGATTTTAAAGAGGCAATGGATGGAGTTGATATCATTTACCTTGTTATTCCCGCTATCGCCCATGAAACATTTTTTGATAATATGATACCTCATCTTAAGGATGGACAATTAATAGTGATATGGGCAGGTGACGCGGGTGCGCTTCGTCTCGCTAAACGATTAAGAAAAGAGGCACCAAATAAAAAGGTACATATTGTTGAAACTAATACATTACCCTATGGAACTAGGCTTATTGGTCCATCTAAAGTTGATTTATTTGTAAAAGCAAAAAAAATGTTATTTTCTGCATTCCCTGCGAATGAAACAGAAGGGAATCTAAACCTTGTTAAGGATACATTTCCGGTTTTAGAACCTATTGATAATATTTTATCAGTTTCCTTTAGTAATCCCAACCCTACTGTGCATCCTCCAGGTACTTTATTAAATATCGGACGAATTCAGTGGTCGAAAGGTGACTTCTACTTATATAGAGAAGGAATAACAGAAGCCCCGTCGCGAATTATACGGATGGTTTATGATGAAACTTTAGCAGTGGCGAAAGCGTTTGGTTTCAGAATGAGGGAATTTGAAGATGAGCAATTTAGAAATCCATGTAGCGTTATGTGCGTAGATTTTTGGGCGCCATTCGATAAAGGAGGTATAGTAGCCAACATGAGAGGGCCATCAAGCATATATAATAGATACATTACTGAAGATCTTCCTTATGGTTTAGTGCATAGATCACAATTGGGAGATTTAGTAAACGTTACTACACCTATAATAGATTCCATAATCAATTTGGGATCAGGTATTTGTGAGTGTGACTTTTGGAAGGGGCGAACTTTGGAAGAGTTGGGTTTAGCTGGAATGTCTAAAAAACGAATACTGGAATATCTTGAAAACGGATCTTAAATTATGAGTAGTGACCATTATAAATGCCAGATTAATTCTCAAAACTTAATTCATATTCCTATAATAAATGATACTAGGATGCTTAATTATTTTAAATGGAAAGCTTAAAAAAATTAGCTTAATATAAAAAATTAAGAAGGATTTAATTTTTGCATTATCTCTTCAGCCTGTTTCACCACTCGCTCGATAAGCTCTTTTACTGTGGGTATATCTTCACAAAGCCCAAGACCTTGTCCAATAGTCATGATTCCCGCATTAACATCCCCTTCTTCATACATCTTTCTGGTAAACATTCCTGAGGCTGCTTGAAAAAGTTCAGTATCAGGCACACCTGACTCTTCTAATTCGAGGATATTTTGAGCAGCTGGATTGTGCCATACTCGAAGTGCATTATTAACTGATCTTAAAACGATGGTAGTATCATACGGAGTACAATTAAGAAGCGCTTTTTTCAAATTTTCATGGATGGGACATTCTTTTGTAATCAGAAGGCGTGAACCTATTAAAACTCCTTCTGCTCCTAATGCTAAAGCAGCGACTAATCCTCTCCCATCAACCACTCCGCCTCCCGTAATAACGGGTACATTTATGGCATCAACAGTTGCAGGTGTTAGTACAAAAGTACCAATATCAAATTTTCCCACATGGCCACCATTCTCCCAACCAACCACCTCCACAATATCAGCTCCAAGTGAAGCGGCTTTCTTGGCATAACGTACGCCAGCACATTTGTGCATCCAGATAATGTCGTGTTCTTTAAAAAGATGGAGAAATTTTTCAGGTGCTTCATGGCCAGAAGTTTCAATAATTTTGACTCCTTCATCAATCATTACTTTCAAATGTCTCATTTGGTTTGGAGGTTTAAGCATGGGAAATAAGTTCATGTTCACCGCAAAGGGCTCTTTAACCAGGCTCTTTAACTTTTGCAATGCTTCTCGTAATGGTTCAGGTTTCCTATATATAGCTGAAGCTAGAATACCGAGTCCACCTGCGTTGGAGCATACTGCGGTGAATTCGGGGCCTGTTAAAGCCATCATAGTTCCGCAAATAATTGGGTTTTTTATTTTAAGGATTTCTGTAACTTTTGTTTTTATCATTTTTTTCATTCTCCAAATATTGAATACGTATTGAGCTTAGTTTATTCATTATCTTTTTTTAAATTAATCTTTTCACCGAATCCTAATTCTTTTTAAAGTAAAAAGCTTGATATTAAAATAAATATTTCTAAATAACATGAGAACATTAACTTCCAAAGAATACTATGACAAGGTTTTAGGATCTTGGTTGGGAAGAGTCGCAGGGGATTTTGTAGGGGCTCCAGTAGAGTTTATGCCTTATTTTGAAAAAAAGAGAAAATATGGAAACATAACCTATTTCCCTGAACCTGTTGATTTAAACTTCGTTAATGACGACGAAATGTATGAAATCTGTGCTTTAATAGCTCTAGAAAAAAATGGCATTAATGTGTCTTCAAAAGATATAGCACAAGAATGGATAAATCTCCTTTATACCTATAATTTTACTGCTGAGAAAGTTGCGTTAGAAAACCTTAAATCAGGTATATGGCCTCCTGAATCCGGAATTCACAATAATATTTATTATGATGCTATCGGTGCTCAAATGAGGGCAGATATTTGGGGTCAAATTGCTCCTGGATGCCCAAAAATCGCGATGGAATATGCTCGATTGGATGGTTGTATATCCCATACCGGCATAGGAATAGAGGGAGAAGTCTTTATTGCTTTATTAATTTCACAGGCATTTTTTGAGGAAAATATCAATAATAATATTGATTTGGCACTTAAATTGATGCCATCTGAAAATGAAAGTTTATACATTCAGATGGTACAAAAGACAAGGATGTTATATGAGGAATATCCAGATAATTTAAAAACTTCTCGAAGAAAACTGCTTAAATACTGGAATGACATTAGAGAAAATAAATTAGTTAAAAATGCTCCTCTACAAAATAAAGAAAGAATAAGTTTCTTAACTGAATATATTCCAGAACTTCATGCTCCAGATGTTCATGTGTTACCTAATATTGGTATTATTATATTATCACTTCTATATGGAGCGCAAGATAAAGAGGATCCGTTAGGAAGATCTATCTGTATATCTGCGATGATGGGTCTTGATTCAGATTGCAACTGTGGTAATATTGGAGCTATCCTTGGCGCGCAGTTAGGCGTTGATAAAATACCCTCAAAATGGAAAGATCCTTTGGAAGATACGTTCTCGACATATGTGAAAGGTTATGAAAAGTGGAAAATTACTGAACTAGCTCAAAGAATTTCCAATATTGGAAAGAAAGTTATAGATGAAAAATGTCAAGGTACAATCAAAATTATATAGTAAAAATCAAGAGGTTTTTAATTTATGAATATTTTAGCCATTGATGTTGGAACTCAAAGCATTCGAGCAGCATTAGTTAGTAAAGAGGGAAAAATTTTAAAAGTTTCACAGACACAACAAGGAGTAGACAGTCCATATCCTGGTTGGGCTCAACAACAGCCAGAGCTTTGGTGGGATCTTACTAAACAGACAATTCAAAAACTTTTAAAAAGAACGAAAATTGATATCAATACGATTTATGGGATTAGCACATGCGGACAAATGCATGGCCCAGTAGGCATTGACGAAAATGGAAAAATAACCACGGAATGGACTCAGATATGGATGGACAAGCGTTGTGAAAATATTTGTAATATAATTAAAAAAAAATATGAGGAGTTTGAACTTGCAAAAATTACGGGTAATCCAATTACTACTGGTTGGCCAGGAGTCAAAGTTCGATGGATAAAAGAAAATCAATCAGAAATTTATGAAAAGACAAAGGTGTTTTTAGTTCCTAAGGATTTTATTAATTTTCAATTAACAGGTGTAGCAGCAACTGATCCAAGTGAGGCTTCAGGGACTTTTCTTTATGATTTCAATACTGATAATTATAACAAACGAATGGCTGAGGTTCTTGAAATAGATATTAATAAATTTGCTCCTATATCTCAATCATATGAAATTATAGGATATGTTAAAAAAGAGGTTTCAAAGGAACTTGGAATCCCAGCCAATATACCTGTAGTGGCTGGAGGTGGAGATTTCATTGTTTCATTGTTAGGTTTAGTGGGGGAAGGAACAGCTGTTGATATGACAGGAACAAGTACCCTTTTTGTGGTTCATAAGAATAAACCTATAGTTCACCCATTAGTGCAAAATTTAAGACATGTTATAGAGGGGTGGTTACCATTTACAATGCTGGATACAGGTGGACTAAGTATGAAGTGGTGTAAAGATATGCTTAGTTTTACAGGTAAAAAAGAAATCTCATATGAGCAAATGATTAATATGGCAAAAAATATTCCTATAGGAAGTGAAGGACTTCTGTTTTATCCTTATATGCTTGGGGAGCGTCGACAAGAGAATACAATGGCAAGGGGATGTTTTTATGGAATTACGCTAAATCATAATGCGGCCCATTTAGTTCGATCAGTAATGGAAGGGGTTGCATTGGCCATTGGCAAGGATGTTCAAAATTTTAGGGATTTAGGAGTGAATATTCAGCAAGTATATTGTGTGGGCGGTGCCACTCGCAATAAATTATTATATCAAATTAAAGCAGATGTCATGCAGTTGCCACAGATTTTAACTGAAGAGCCAGAAGCAAGTTTGCGAGGTTGCGGTCTATTGGCTGCCTACGGATTAGGATTAATTAAAGATCTGGAAGAGACTGCTAAAATTAAGGATTCTAAAAATATAGTCATAAATCCAAATAAATCAGCATCGGAAAAATATGGACAGCTCTTAGAGGATTTTAAGCGGATGTATGAACATCTTATTGGGTATTGGAGTTAAGGGATATTATGCGATTTTTCAAGTTTCCATGCGCCATAACTTTGAATCAAAAAGCATACAAAAAATGAATATACCATAATCTTTTGTGTACTAGCATATATAACATAACTCTCTTCTGTAGTATAGTCGACAACGAAAAAGATTAGCACTAAATGAATCCCCATAAAAATTAAAAAAGCTATATAGACAAAAGCATAACGGTTTGGATATACATTATTCTTTAAAATAGTTATAGTAAATAAAAGTGCCATGATAAAACTAGCAATAAATGAAGTCCGAGCAAATAAATTGTGTGCTTCTTCATAGAGGTCCCATGGTGTAAACGCAACCCCTAACATTAAAAGAGCTGAAACAATTCCGAAGATCGAGCCTAGTATACTTAATCGTTTTTCATCCCGTTGTTCTCTGAAGAAATGAGGTATTGCTACGAAAAAAGGAATGCTTAAAGGAACCATTATGCATAAAGCAATGGTAAAAATCACCATAGAAATTAGGTTAGATCGCCCCGAAAACGCAACAGTTCGGCCGAGATCACTGAAATAATTGCCCCAAAAAGAATATCCGGGATATGTAGGATCTCGTACTGTCCCCCCAGCATAAAAAAACATAGCTATAATGGTAAGGATGATAGTTTGAATACAGGCGATACTTGCTAATAAATAGGCTATTTCTCTCCAATTTTTGAGTTTCATCTAATATATCAACACTTATTTCTTATACAGAGGATTATTGACTATAGATATCTATTTTAACAATTTTTTATGATATTTAAAATATTAGTTTAACGTCATTTCGAGCTTCCACGCACCGTATGCGTGAACGAAAAGACAAAAAATGGTGCTAAACGTGGTAATTTTTTGTAATATCACTACTAGCATTAATCCTTCTAACTGGTAAATACTCACCCCCGAAAGTGAAACTATGGCGCTAATAATCCAGATGGATAAAATCACTACAAATAAGAAAGTGTATTGTTTTGAGTATAATTCATTGCGGTTAATGACTATAGCGTAAAGAATTAGGGTAACTGGAACGGTAAATCCTTGAATACCCCCAAATATCCCATGAAGTTCGGGTTGAGTGTCCCAAGGCGCTAATGCCACTCCAATTAAGGTAAAAGCGGAAATTATTCCAAATAAAGAACCAATTTTACTTAACTTGATTTGAAGCTCATTTTCGATAAATAAATGAGGTGTAGCTATAAAAAAGGGGATGACGAGTATGCCGAATAACAAATAATTCAGCGTAAAAAGCGCGCAAGAAATTGTATTAGCTTTCCCTGAATATCCCCTAGTGCG
>JBHLNT010000338.1:0-3076 GCA_048941265.1 Promethearchaeota archaeon | reverse complement strand
AATAATAAAAAGCTCTTTGGAACGAAATGTTCAAATCCAGATTGCGGAAAAACATGGATGCCTCCAAGAATTAATTGCTCAGAATGTTATTCACCTGCCGAATGGATTGAAATGAAACAAACAGGAACGATTGAGGTTAGCACTATTGTGTGGTATACAACTTCTGCGTTTATAAAATCAGTACCCTATTCTATAGGTTTTATAAAATTAGATGGAGCTGACACTGCTTTACTTCAAGGAATATTTTCAGAAAATCTAGTTCCCTCAAAAGTTAAAAAAGGACGAAGAGTTAAAGCGGTGTTTTCCAAAGACAGAGAAGGTAAAATGACGGATTTCTTTTTTGTACCTGAAGATGAGTACGAAAGATGGGTCAATAAACCAGAATACGAGGGAGGTGCTTAAAAATGGGAGTTGCAAAAGAAAATTTAACAAAAGTTATTGAAGGTTTAAATGGAAATCCTAAGGCACAAACGGTATTTGTTACTAACATTGCTGGCAAGGATGTAAACTGGGATATGACTTTCCAATTTAATCTGGAGAATGAAGATCCCTTTTATTTAGAAATTAAGGAGAAGAAAGGAAAAATCGTGGATGAAACTCTCCCTAATGCAGAGATTGTAATGACTGGAGATCCGGATGCAATCGTACGAATATGCGAAGGGAAGGGGGATTTTACCCACGCAATAAGCCGGGAACAGATTACCGTAGAAAAAGGAAAAGTCATGGACGTTATTCGCCTTACAAGAGCAATTACAATCGTTATTAAAACTTAATTAATATTTTTTTTATTATATTCTCTTTATTGAGATAATTTCATAGAAAATGACATAAAATTTGATATGTTTTCTATTTTAATTGTAGAAGTTATTATATTAATTGAAAAAAAGATTATCTAAATTAGATATTTAGAATATTCCTTCACGACTAAACAAAATTAAAATTTATAAATTAAAAATTCCTAAGAATACTATTAATTACATTTATATAGATTAATATTTATTAGAAATCTAATGTTGATGCCAAATGAACGAAGCTTTAATATTTGATCCTATAGAACGAGCATTGTGGATAATTGTAATATGTATGGCGCTATTAATCGGTCTCCTTTACTTGAATCGGGCTTATAAGAATGAAAACCGAAATGAGAAATTAATATTATATGGATATGGGATGATGTTTATATTTGCTATCGCATTAAATTTCCTGTTTTATTTTATAGCTACTTATTTCGTGGAGGGTCGCTATGTCGGACATGGTTTTTATGCTATTGCTGACGAAAGTATGTTCTCGAATATCTATTTTCATCTTAGCTCACTCAGCTGGGTAATAGGAGCAACTATTTTCGCATTTTTATTTGAGAGAGTCTTTAAATCTACAAAATATTTAATCTCATTAATAAATGCAATATTTTTATATTTTATGATTATGGACCCGGTTTTTATAGCAATTGCTTTCCTTTTTAATGTTTATGTTATTAATTATGCTGGTATTAAGCTCTCTACTAAGTCAAGTAGAGAACTTAAAATTATTTCAGTGTTTATAATAACTGGTTCTAATTTCGGTTTTTCCTCCTATATTTTTATAAGTACTATATATTTCATTGGAATTCATCCCTCTATTATACCAATTGTAATGCTAGTTTGCGGAACTTTGCTCCTCATACCACTTCTTATTAAACTGGAGACTTTTATTAAAGTTAATTCCGTTTTTCATTGGATAATTCTTATTCTTTTTCATGGTTCAATGATATTTGTTATTTTAAGTTTTTTACCTGCTGCTATTCCCGTCTCTACTAAATTTTATATACTATTATTTATCCCATTGTACATCATACTAGTTATATTTGGTATCACTCAAATGAAAAAAGTTAAAAGCTCTATTTCAAGAGTATCCTTTGAGAAAACCAAGGATCAAAAGACTGAAGATATCTTTAAAGGTTTTACTAGACCTCAAAAATTAACCGAAGAAGAAGTATCGATCTCCATAGAGAAAAAGATTTGCTTAGTATGTAAGGGAGAAGTTGTAGGAATTAACTTTATATGTAAAGAATGTAAGACCTCATATTGTGAAAGATGTTATAATGCGCTAACTAATTTGGAAAACGTGTGTTGGGCCTGTGACAGCACACTCGATGAATCTAAACCCTCTAAACCATTTAAAGTTGGGGAAGAAAAAGAAGTAATTAAAGAAAAAAATAAGAAATAAAGTTAGCATTACCAATATGTTATATAACACAATTATCCTATTATATTCATAATATAAAAATCTTCAAAAATGAATATTTCTAAGAAATATTGCTGGGATTGTAAAAAGCGATTGAATTTTGATGAATTTAAAGAAGTAAACCAATCTTTTGCTGAAGATAAATTACTTGAGCTTTGGGACCACCCCTCTCTGCAGTTTTTTTGTTGTGATTGTTATACCGAATTAATAAGACGCGATGTTAAGAGACTTCTTTCAGATCAAAACCAATATGAACAATCATTAAAGTCTAATTTCAATCCTACCATGTGGAGACGTCTTGCGATAATATTTTATGCAAAAGGTGATTATAAAAAGACAGAAGAGGTTTATAAACGTGTTTTGGAGCTAGACCCCACTGATTTAGATTCAGTAAAAAATCTCCGTCGCCTCTATCGAACATTAAGAAAAAAGTAATATATTTATTAATATTATTGGTTTTTATGTGTTTCTATATAACTGCAACCCTTCCAAAGGATATCAATTTAGAACAATTAAAAGACATATTTAATGAGCATAACATGGCATTTAACATTATAAAGAATACACATGTTCAATCTCAGCTTCGTACTGGAGAATTATATTTTCGAGCTACAAAAGATTATTGTGACTGTGATACAGTATTGGGATCATTAAATAATCTGCAAGAATATCAAAATTTACTTAATTCTCAAAAAATTCGCTCATTAAAGAAGAAAAAATGGACCGATGACGAAATTGAGAAATGGATAAAGGAAAAATTACAAAAGGAAGGGAGTTCAACAATAGGCAAAAAACTTACTCCTATGGAGCGAGAGAAGGAAATAACCCGTTGGCTCGATTTTCTTAATAGTAT
>JBHLNT010000120.1:0-12552 GCA_048941265.1 Promethearchaeota archaeon | reverse complement strand
CAAAAGTCAGTAAAGAGTTTAAATATGAAAGTTGATAACTTTTTCTCAAATTTGATCATTTAATTTAATTTCTGTTGATGGTCGAATTTTAGAATTTATCGAAAAAAGTTATTAAAAAAAAGGTGAAAAAACTGAAAAATAAAAAATTTAAATCGATGGTATTCATATTTTTCTTTTGTTTTAGTACTTATTTCATTATTGCTGTCGAATTTCAAAATATTAATTCTACAACTCAAAATAACGATATCGCTGATCAAGCCGACAAAGATCCGAAAACATCCGTAATACTTCAAAAAGTTACTTTAATTGTGGGAAGTGACGAAGATGCTGCAAATACTGGAGTTTTAACCTTTACAGATAATATAAATAGCGAAGTTGAAATTGATCAACAAGATAATATTGCTTCGTCTGATAATAACGAAATACTTGTTATATTTTCTCACGGTTCAGAAAATGGTATTATCTTAGATGGAGAGTTAATTTCTTGGTATCAATTATCACAATTAATTTCCCAAACGACGGCTAAGTATATATTTCTAGCAGCCTGCTATGGTGCTAATATTTATAATTTCACAGAAAACACTAACAAAAAGATCGTCGGATTTGGAGGTGTCGTTGATGCGATTTTAATGGGATATACTTTTGCTCTGCTTGTCAATGCCCTATTTAATCATTTAGATGATGCTCGCAATAATGCTCAATCCCTCATACTAAGAATGGCTTTAATATTAGCACAACCTGAATTAATCGTTCCATTATTTTCTACTGCATGTATTTTAACGAATCTTTGGTTTTTATTCATTCCACTATATATTTCGATTACATTTCATCTTAAATATTCGGCGACAGAAGTAAATAATATAGGTACGGGCACACTTATAATAGATGCAATAACTTGGGTTATAGGACTTTTCGCTGGTGGACTGATAGCCACCATAATTTTGGCTGTTTTAACTCTTTATGTTTTGGAATTCGAAGCAGTTTTACATCTTAGCTCAATAAATCATCCTGATGGTGGAGCTTGGATATCAATTGAATCAGTCTCTTTTCCTCCAATTGGAATTTGGTTACAAGCTAGAAATCCCTCTGGTGGTATTGTATTTCAAATCCCTATGTCTTTTGATCCTATAAGTACAACAACGCTTACTTCTGCTTTGACTTTATGTCAACATGGTTGGAGATCCTGGTAATAAACAAATCTATCAATAATATAGTCCAATTTAATATGCCTAAGATTTAATAGTAATAATGTAAAAGCTCGAAAAAATTTTAAATCATTTTTTTTTCATAGTATAGTTAAAAAATATTTATAACTTATTTTCAAATAAGATAATTTTTATTTTCCAATCTTAGTAAACAAAAAATTGATAAAATTACGACCGAGGAAGCATTATAGCATATTTAATCTTAAAAACTTTTAAGTCAAAATCGAAAATATTACATTTAGAATGTTTGTCCGCTCACAGATCTTTTAGTTTTCCTAATTAAAAATTTTATAATAGTTTCATAGGTAGAATTTAAATTAACATAAAAATCTTAATTCGTATAAAATCAAGTATTAAACTTTTAAATATATATACGCTAAATTGATATAAATAAACAAAAAGAAAATTAAGATTTTTAAATGAAAAAAGATCATTTCTTGTTAACATATTTATTTAATATTTTCAAAATATTTTTATAAAAATGTAGAAAAGTAAGGATTTTAAAAAAAAAAGTTAAATTTAATCATGACAAACGAAAAGGCTCCCATACTTACGATTGAGGGAATTATACAACATTTGAAAGAAAGGAGAAATATCGAGAAAGAATTAGAGGAGTATGAAAAATATAATAAATTAATTACTAAAAATGCATACGATTTGATATCTATTTTTAATGAAGAATTTGAATATGAATATATTAACGATTCAGTTCACGAGAAGTTATTAGGATATAAAAAAGAAGATTTAATTGGTAAAATGATATTTAGCTTAATACACCCTCAAGATCAACTCAGAACGAAGAATTTTTTTGAAAATCTCAATTTTACTAATGGATCTTCTATAGAATTGAGGATAAAACGCACGAATGGAACGTATATATGGATTGAAAGTAGGGGTAATTTAGTTGTTGAGGAAGATGGTCAAAATAAAATATTATTAATATCTAGAGATTTAACGGAACGTAGAAAAATAGAAGAAGCTTTAATTGAATCGGAAGAAAAATTTCGAAATTTATTTGAAAAATCCCCAAATTCAATTATTCTATTGGATTTAGAAGGAATTGTGGTTGATTGCAACAAAATTACTGAACGCATTTTAAATTTACCTAAAAACAAGATAGTAAATGAGAATATTTTTACATTTAATTTAACAAAAGGACAATCTAAGCCTAAAAGCGTAAAATCAAAGATTAAAAGAATTTTTAAACAAATATTAAACGAACCCATAACCGAACCAATAGAATTTAAGTACACAAATAATAAAAATGAAATAATTTGGCTAAAAAATCTTTTTTCACATGTAAAAATAGGTGGCAAAGATTATATTCAAATTGTTTCTGAAGATGTTACTAAACTAAAACAAGTTGAATTAATTATTCAAGAAGAAAATAAGAGATTAAAAATGCTTGATGAATTACGAGGAAGTTTCATTAATAGAGCATCGCACGAGTTAAAAACACCTATTTCATCAATTTACGGCGCATCAGAATTAATTTCAATAATGTATGAAGAATTGTATTCAAAGTACGATTTTTTATTTTCACCTAATTATAAAGAATTTATCGATTTAATACGCTCTGGTTCAAAAAGGTTAAAAAATCTAGCTGAAAATCTATTAAATCTCTCTCAGTTAAATATAAACATTCTTAAATTAAATAAGGAAAGAGTAGACATTTCCCAATTATTGTTAGAATGTATTAAAATGCTTCTTATTCAAGCAAGAAAAAGAAATATTCAAATTAAACATAATATATCTGGAAAAGTTGAACTCTATATTGATGAGTCCCAGATATTTAGAGTATTTCAAAATTTAATTTCTAATTCTATTAATAATACTCCTCCTAACGGAGAGATAGTAGTAAATATCGAAGAAAATAATAAAAACTTAATAATATCGGTAAGAGATACAGGTGTAGGACTCACATCTGAAGAACAGAAAAAGATTTTTACTAAATTCGGTAAAATTGAACGTAATCATTTAGATATAATTAATGAAGGAATTGGATTTGGGTTATTTCTTTCAAAGGAAATAATAAAACTTCACAATGGTAAAATTTGGGCAGAATCAGAAGGAAGAAATAGGGGTTCAACTTTTTTCTTTAGTCTTCCATTATAAAATTAAAAATGAAAGAGAGAAAAAAATTAGGATTTTTATAATTTTTTTTTGACAATTTTTGAAGAATATTAATAACTATTAATACTATTAAAAATTAATAGGTGATATTTACGGTTTTATCTCAACTAACATTAATTCGATTTATACAAGTTTACATTGCTCTGAGTATTGTTTTTATCTTTTTTCTTTATTTAATTGTTAGAATTATTAAAAATGATCCAAAGAAACTAAAAATAATTCTGGTTGGTTTTTTTTTATCTGAGGATATTGGTATATTTATTAATTTTATTTATTTTCCTCTAACTGATCCAGAGATTTTAATATTTTTAAACTTTCTCACGAATTTCTTTGTAATTCTTGGTCCCATCTTTCTTATGATTTTCTGTTTAACTATATTTAAGGGTGAGGAAAAAATTAACAAATCAACTCAACTGTTAATAATATTTATTTATGGGATGTTAATTTCTTTTATGGTATTAATCCCTAATGGAGTTATAATTAATGCTGATACTGGATGGTATCCACACTGGAACTTAACCCTTTTTATTTATGTGATGGTTATAATGACAACTATTGCTATAATACCAAGTATATATTTTGAAGTAAAAATATACCAAATACTTTTAGACGAATTATTAAGGAAAAAATGGAAAATATTTATAATAGGTTCAAATTTACTGTTTATTTTATTGTATGGAATATTTTTCTCAAATACATTACATAATTCTACATTCAGGACTATATGGGCCCTAATATCTTTATTTTTAGCACTTACTGGATCTTATTTAGTTTATTATGGTATTGGTAGTAAATTTGAAGAACCATAAAGAGAATATAATCACTTAATTTTTTATTGATATTTTTATTAAAATAAAGAATTTATTAATTTATATATAAAAAATAGTAGTTTTATTTTCGCAAGTCTAATTTATATTACCAAAATCTCATAACTATTAAATATAAAAAAGTCTAAAATTTTTAATAATAATATTTTCAAAAGAGAATATTCTCTATGAAAAAAAATAGGGTGGATTTTAAAATCGCTAAGAGCAAAAAAACAAAAGAAATGGTCCTATTCGAGGAGGAAACAGGTAAAAAAGCTATTTGGCAAGAAAAAATTACCGCTAGTTTTAAAAAATGGAAAAAAGGAGAAAAAATTTATTCTTATAACCAAGATATTGAAAAAGTTGTTACTTATTTAAATTTTAATACGAAAGATAAATGGATTAAATTTGCTCATGAAAACGAATATAGTTCAATTTCAAAACTACTAAGATTAGCTGTAAGTTATTTAATAGATATTACCAATTTACTTAAAGGATTTGGTGAAAGAACAAATTTCAAGTCAGTTTCAAATTTAACTACTGAATCAATTAAAAATTACTATCAAAAAGAGAAATTTACTAATTCTGAGATCTTTCACGATTTAAAGGAACCTTTATCTCTTATAAGAGGTTTTAGTAATTTAATTCTTGACGATCTTCCTCAACTTAAAAAGAATCATTATTTTCAAGAACTTGATAAATCCTGTTTAGACTTAGAAGACAGATTAAAATATTATTTTGAATCTTCTATTGTTAAACACTCTAAATATAATGTATTATTAATCGATGACGATATTGGAACAACCAAATTAGTTTCCGAACACTTTAGAAGATCAGGTGTTTCCTTTAAATGTGTGTTTAACACGAGAGATGCGTTAAAAGAATTAAACAGTAATATCCCTAAATTAATTCTTCTCGATATATTCTTGCCTGATATGATGGGAGATAAATTTTGCAAAAAATTAAAGTCTAATATAAAATATAAAGATATTCCAATAGTATATTTAACAGCAATTCCAAAAAAAGAAGCTGAGAAAAAAAAAAATGAAACAGGAGCAAATGGACTGATTTTAAAACCATTCGATTTTGAAGATTTTAAATTTGTATCAAATTTTTTAAAATAATGAGACACTAACTTATGACTTATTAGAAATTAATTTACTAAATACAAATTTGTTAGTATTGAATACTCAATTTCTTCAAATCAGCATAGAACTCACTTTAAATTTAATCTTTCTTTTCGCCTATTTGATTTCTTATTAAATTCGTTAATACCTCCTCAGAGTATTCTTTTACGTGCTCTCTTATATAATCCGCACTAAAATAAACTCTAAGTCAATTAGATGTTTTGCAGCTTACTGTAATTTTGTTCCAATCTATAAATCCAAACTAGGTTTTTATCGATTTTGATGGTTAAATATTTTTAAAAATAGATATTATACATATTTAATTTCTTTAGAAATTTTTAATAAGTGTTATGTTAAAAGTAGGAATAATAGGGACTGGAGTAATTTTTGACTTAAACGTGCTTGGTTATCTTAATAATAATGATGTGGAAATCACATGCTTATGTAATCGGACAATTGAAAAAGCTAAGGAGAAAATCGATAAGTTTAAGCTTAACAAGTCAATTCCAGTATATTCTGATTATAAAGAAATGATTGATAGTGAGAATTTAGATATAGTAGAAATTCTCTTACCTCACCATCTGCACGCTGAAGCAACAATTTATGCTACTCAAAAAAGGATAAAAGGAATATCAGTCCAAAAACCAATGGCTATGTCATTAGAAGAAGCAGATAAGATGATTGATGCTTGTAAGGAGTCAGGCTCAATTTTATCTATTTATGAAAACTTTGTGTTTGATCCTCACATTCTAAAAGCAAAACAACTTATTGATCAAGATTACATAGGAGATCCCTCGTCTATTAGAATCAAAATTGCCATGGGTGCTAAAGGAGGATGGTTTATTCCAGAAAGTGCTGATAAGTGGCGATTAGATCCAAGCCTAGTGGGTGGTGCTGAAAAAGGATCTCCTGTTCTTCTTGATAATGGCTGGCATGCATTCACTTTAGGTTGGTGGCTATTTGGGGAGGATATTGAAAGAGTCTTTGCATGGACTGATAATTATAAAGGAATAGACGCTCCTGCGTATGTAATGTGGAAATTTAAAGCAAGTAGAGAGCACGTTGTCCCGCAATATGGAAACATGGAATTTGCTCTAATGCCTGAAATGGAGCTTCCCTCTAAATATTATCCTACTGATGAGTTTATTGAAATCATCGGAAGTCGAGGTTTAATGAAAGTTAATCAAGGAACGTCAATTGGAAATAAAATGTCAAATTCAGAAGTATTCCCTCCAATAGTTATAATTCGAGACGGTAAAGTTGAAACCTACTCCGATTTTGAAAAAGATTGGAAATGTAGTTTCATCAATGCGACCAAACATTTTATTGAGGTAATTAAAGGAAATAAAGATCCAATTTTATCTGGTGAACAAGCAAAATATATTTTAAAATTTAACTTAGCTGCTATTAAATCATCAGAAATTGGTAAAGAAATTTATATTGATGATATAAACTGAATTCTCCTTGAAATAATGACTGAACAAGACAAATTTAATTTACATTTAACACTCTTTCTTAGTTTAGGTTTTTTCATTAATATACTCTGTTGGACTTTTTATTATGCTCAAGTATCTATAACTCTCTTTCAATATCTAGGTTCTTATGGGTTAGTCGGTTTTTGGATTGCGATTTTTAATATCATTCCTATCATTGTCATCCCAATAATCAGTTCTGTATCCGATAAAACTCGGACTAGATTCGGAAGGAGAATGCCCTATTTAATGGTTGGAATTCCTCTATCCGCACTCTTTTTTATCCTAATCTCAACAATAAATCCCAGTTCAGATCCTCTCTGGTTATTGCTCCTCTATATGTTTATATTTACTTTTTTTATGTCGTGTTTTAGATCTCAGTCTATTGCTCTTATGCCAGACTTTATAAAACCAGTCAACAGAAGTAAAGGATACGCGGTATTTAATTTTATGGCAAGTATAGGCTCCATTCTTGCGTTTATTATAAGTTTTTTCTTGGTGCCTATCAGCCTTGCTTTAGGATTTTTAATAATTGCTCTAATTATGGTGATGTGTTTAATTTTGATGTTGCTAAAGATTAATGAAAATGATTCTTATGGGTATCAACTAATAATCGAAATGGAGAAAAAAAAAGATAACAATAATGATGGTCCTTTTCAAAGTTTAATAGAAAATATTAGATACATTCTTAAAAGCAAGGATAAAAGTGCGATTGCTCTATTATTAGCTATTTTCTTGTATTCAGCGGGATATTATGGACTCAGATCACTTTTCAGTGTATATGCCACAGATGTCTTGAAATTGGAAAGAAGTCTCGCAGGAACATTATTAATTTTTTTATCCTTATCTTTTTTATTGATGACCATTCCTTCTGGTATAATAGGTACCAAAATTGGGAGAAAATTAACAATTAAAATAGGTCTAATAGAATTTTTTTTTGGAATGATATTATGTCATTTATTTCAAACTCCTCTAATGATAATCATCGGGCTTATTATAGCGGGAGTAGGATTTTCTTTTATAGTTATACATGTAGTTGTTATTCTCTGGGAACTGCTTCCTTCAAGTAAAAATACGGGAACATCTACGGGGCTCTATTTCCTTGCAATTTTCATAGGGGCTATACTAGGTCCCACGATAGTTGGTTTTATTATTGATTTCCTTGGAACTGATATCTTTTTTCTAATTATTTCACTTTTCTTTATAGCAGCTTTAGTTTCAATGTTTTTTGTTAAGGGAGGGGAAGCTAGGGACGTTGTAAAAAGAGATTAAAAGAAAGCTCTAAATTTGTAATCCTATCTCCAAAAAGAGGGATCAGATTTAGCTAATTTCATTTGGTTGAAGGCTTTTAATATCTTTTTTATTATAGTTTCCTATTTCCTGTGATGATATTTTGGAGAGAAATATTTTATCTCTGATATATACCCAAAGACAAGATAATATAAATATCATCCATATAATAAATACAAGAATAAGAAATATAGAATATAATCTTAATAAAATTGCTAATGTAAGATAAGCGCTAAATGTAATAATTAAACCAGTCAAAATTAACCAAAAAGCATAACTATTCGTGAAATTTCTGTTTCATGAAAAACCAATTATATCTAAATATTATATTCTTTAGTAAAAACAAAATCAGTCATCGTATTCATAATTAAAATCTTTATGTTCTAAGCCTTGTTCAATACCTTTTCTCATATCTCTCTTTTTCCGAATAGAAAATCTTGTATTTCCTCTTCCATTTCCTTCTGAAAGGTCTTCAACTTGACATAATCCCTTATCTTCGTTTTCTGAGGTCATTTCTTCCCAATAAACAATATTACGTCGTTGATTCGAAATATACGGCATTTTTGCAAAAATACATAAGTTTTTCCCTTGTTCCCCAGTATATATAGGTTCTCCATGTCCAGTTTTCATTACTTCTATAAAATGTTCCGTTGCATTAATAAATGAATATCTCCAGTCTCTTGGTAGATCTTCCCCATATGTTTTAATATCTCCATCAACATATACAACAATGGGAGGAAATTGAGGTGTTTCTGACAAGAAATTTCCCCCTGCTGTACATTGATTTAGCCACATTATACCCTTAGTTCCCGAAATCTCAATAAATTCATCACAGGCATAGTAATTTGAAGGATAATACAAATTTGGGGGCATAGAAAACTCCAGAGACCCATATTTAGGAGGATCACCCGAATTTTTAGTTGGGTATTTCCAAAAAACATTAGCGGGCCCATCAATCACTCCAGTAAAGAAATCAATCCATGAATATACTTTTTCTACTCGATCTTGATCCATAAGCCATAGCGCCACGGAAAATTTATGAATCCCATCATCATATATCCATGGACCTCCTCCACATTTATCAATTTGAACTCTCCATTGGTATGAACTTGGTTTCACTGGCCAACCTGGTCCTGTAAATTCAATCGTATTAATTCTAAAATTTATAGTTTCTCCAATTATCCCGTTGTCAAGCAGTTCTTTTGCTTTTAGGTAGGGTGGATAAAATCGAAAATTTTCAAACGATCTTAATTTAACTTTTTCCTCCTCACAAATCTGAATAATTTTCTCACAGTCTGAAATTGTATGTGCTAATGGTTTTTGGACAGATATTCCAGGCACTCCAGCCTTCGCAGCGTATTCTGTCATTGAGCAATGTAAATGGTGTGGGGTTAAAATTTCAACAATATCAAGCTCTTCATTATCAATCATTTTTTTATAATCAGTGTATACTTTAACAGTTCTTAAATTCCACTTTTTCAATTTTTCTATTGCTTCATTCTTATCAGTATTAGCAACAGCAATTATTTCTGCATCGGAAGAATAATAATATGCTAAATAATTAAGATCAGATACTCTACCTGTGCCTATTATCCCTACTTTCAGCATGTTCTAAATTAAGCTCTTTTTTAATGATATTTTTTTTAATTCATTTCAAATTAAAAAGTTTTACATAGCTACAGAAGCTTTAAAACCGTTCACTTTTTTTTCCTTTTTTCTAAAAAAGATGAATTATTTCATTAAATGATCAAAATCAAAACTTTTAGTGTATTCTTCAAAGCCAAGACTTTTTATGAAAGAATAAGGTATTAGATTATCCTTATAGACTTCACATCTAAGCTCTTTAGCTCCTTTTTTTTTAAAATAGTCCCATGCTGCTATTGCTAAAACGGTACCTACCCCTTTATGCTGGAACTTCGGTAAAACACCTAAACCTCCAATCAACCCGATCTCATTATTTCTTCCCTCGAGATCAATAAGAATAAAACCAGCATCCTGGGAATCGATGCTTGCAATTAAAAACTTAGATGTGGGTTCTTTAAAGATTTTTAAGAATGTTGCTTTGCCCACATCCCTTATGGGCATTGGACTTGAATGCCACGCAAGATCATACACTTTCATTATATGTTCAATATCTTCTTCACTTGCTTCGCGGATTTTAGCATGAACCACATTATGCTCAATTTTCTCTCTTAATGAATCCTCGAATTCTTTTGTTATCTTATCAACTGATAACCTCATTTGTATATAATCAATTCTACTGTAAAATAATCCGGTAATGCCATCGACAAAATGCTGAAAAACACTTCTCACTTTTTCCCTTTTAAGGCTAAATTTGCTCTTAGATTGATCTTCTGACATTCATATCAAATCATATATGCAATTTTTTTAGATATATTAAAGTGTGGAAAATACAATAAAATGAAACGTTAATTTGATATTCGTTATTATATTATTTATACTCTCCTCTTATAACCTGAAGAAATGGTTCTCTTAAAGCATTTCTTCGAAGCCAAGACTTTTGATAAACGCATATGGAATTTTATTATCCTTATGAACCTCACATCGAAGCTCCCTAACGCCTCTCTCTTTGAAGTAATTCCAGGCGGCCATTGCGAGAGTAATACCCAAACCTTTGTGTTGAAATTGAGGTAAGACTCCAAATCCGTTAATTACTCCAATCTCGTTATTTTTTCCCTCAAAATGGATAAGGATAAATCCACTATCAATGGATTCAACCCGAGCAACTAAAAAAATAGTATTGAATTGTTTTTGAAACTTTAAAAAAGTATCCTGACTAACCTCTCGAAATGGCATCGAAGTGGATTGCCATGCTTTACTATATATATTATATACTTTTTCAATATCTTGCTCTGTAGCCTTCCGTATCTCTGCTTGAAGCACACCCTGTTCGATTTTTTCTTTCAAGGATTCTTCAAACTCCTGTGTAATTTTGTCAACAGGAAGTCTCATTTGAACATAAGATGGACGTTCTTCAAATACATCTAGAATTTCAGCCGTAATATTTTGAAAAGTGTCTCTAATATTTTTCCTGATCTGATTAAACCAATCTTCGGATTTAGGTTTAGGCATGATTAAGAATAAAGAAAGTAAGTAATATAAATATCATTAATATACAATGCTATTCGCTAGTTTTTTTTTCATCATACCATTCCATTGATCTCAACAATTGCGACTCATCTTCCATAAGTAGTTCCCCCTTCGCATCCTTTTCTATTATTTTGAATAGCTCATTATAAATATCTTGATTATCATCGGCTATATTCTCATTCCAATCGGGATCTTTTGATAAATCAAATAATTTTTGAAATTTTCTATTATTGGATGTAATTAATGCATATTGATCATCTTTATATAAGGTAAACGCATGAAATCCACAGGTTATATAATCACGATTCTCTAAAACTTGATCATCTTGTTCATCAAAAATCGAAAGGTCTATTCCATCAAAAACCTCCGGCTTATCTCGATTTAGGAATCCAAAGATAGTCGGTAAAAGATCATGGTCATAAACATAGGTTTTTTTAATTCTTTTTGGACCGTTAATGCCCCCTGGGGGTTTTATCATTAAAGGAATATCAACCAGTTCAGGATAAATATTAAATGGAATTTTTCCAGTAGCATTATGTTCTCCGATACTATGCCCGTGATCACTTATTAAAATAATTAAGGATTCCTCATACAATTCCATATTTTTAAGTTCATTGATGAAAAATCCGAACCAATTATCACACATAGACACTTCTCCGGCATAACAACCTCTCATATATTTTAATTCCTCTTCTGTAAGATAATCTATATCCCTTCTATAAGCGGGAGTGACAATTTTATTACCTTTATAATTTTTATCGATATAGAGATCACGATATTTTTGAGGTGGGTCCCATGGTTCATGCGGATCGAACTCATCCACACAACAGAATACATTTTTGAAATTTAAACTATCTTTTACAAATTCTACTGCTTTATTAAAAGTTTGACCTGGAAAATAGTCCTTTTCCTCTTTTCTTCCTTGAACATTAGAAAAGTGAGTTTTCAACACACGAGTTTGATAATCTTTACCCTCAAGGTCTATTACCGTGTGTTCTCTAAGTATTTGTTTGAGCTTTTTACTCCCTTCCCGAAGTATTACCCGGAATTTATCAACTTCATGACCCCTTATCCAATTCCATTGGTCGAATCCGAGATGAAAATTCATGTTTGGCTTAAATTGGTGGTAGGTACTTGTAATAAATGATGATACAAATCCTTGCTTTTTCATATATTCCGCTAAATGAGTCTGGTGAGGGGGGATTGGATGCCATCCTGGGATTATGACAATATCATCGGTTCTGAGTTCCGGCCTCTTGTGGTTAAAGGGAAAAGTTCGTATTCCAGTATGGATAGCTCTCCGAACAGGAATAGTAGGTAAAGATTCAGGATAAGCTTTATCAAAAACGATGGAATCTTTAGCAAACTCGTCAAAATGAGGTGTTTTTATCCATTTATTACCGTAAGT
>JBHLNT010000119.1:0-12623 GCA_048941265.1 Promethearchaeota archaeon | reverse complement strand
TTTTACAAAAACTTAAAATAACAAAATCTTTAAACAAAATCTAAGTTTATAAAAATTAATTATCTAAAGATAATTGTTTTAATAAATTAGCAGATAGAAAATTGGAAAAATTTCGAAAGGAGAATTTTGAATAGTTAAATACTCATGGAAAAAAGGTGTCAATTTTGGCTAAAAAGCAGATAAAAGATGACTCAAAGGTTTTTATTGGCAAAAAAAGATCCATTAATTATGTCCTAGCGGCAATGGTTATTCTAAATGATAACCGACCAGTTAGACTACTCGCAAGAGGTAAATCTATTAGTCGAGCTGTTGATGTTGCTGAAATTCTAAGGAATAATTTCATTAAAGGTGCCAATTATGGTGAGGTTTTAATCGATTCAGAAGAAATAACTAATAGAGATGGATCGAAAAGTAATGTTTCAAGCATGGAAATCGAAATCTTGCCGCCAAAAAAATAAACTACACAAATAAGATTCAGGAGAAAATCAGGAAATATTCTTGATTCTTTTTTTTTAATTTTTATTTTAAAATTTACTTAAAGAGATTTTTTTAATGCATTAAGCTGACTGATAATATCTTCTATCATTTCTTTTGTTTTATTTTTATCAGTTAAATTTCTCATCAATCCAATAAAGTTCTTGATTATCGGATGTTCCACTATAATTAATGTCTGATTCATAGTGTTTACATCCAAAATCAATGCAGATTTTACTATTTCGGCCATTCCTAACACATCCTTAAATACAATTTCATTATCTTCTGTATAATTTATAATTACAATATCCTCCATTATTTGAGAACCATCATTTTTTCGCACAATCTTGAATTCACACATTGCTATTTATATCCCTCCCATTTTTGTTATCAATAATTTAGTTTTAATTAAACTAATCATTCAAAGAAATTATTTTTTTTTGAATATTTCAGTTTTTTTATTTAATATCGATACTTATAATTTTGAATTAACTGTGTTATTTTGAATTTACTGTTAAAAATAATGTTTTTTAATTAGGTACAATTTTCAAAACTATACAATTTATATAGCAATTATTTAAAAAAAGAGTCGAAATTGATTAATTATGGCAAGACCATACCAAAAAGCAAACATACCTGGACCAGAAATGGGAACAACAGTTCCCGATCCAGTAGTAATGGCGAATCTTTTAAAGTCTCCGAAGAAAAAAGTGTTTGTCATTGGCTCGGAATCATTAACCAAAAATATGACGCTTAATGGAAAATTAGCGTTAGATTATTTCGTAGAAATTGCCGAAAAACTTAAATGCCCCGTAATTGCGACTGGACATGTTCATAAATTTTTAAAGGATAAAATTGATGAAAATCTGCTAACTGACATGTCTTTAATCAATATTACAGATAGACTAAGCGATAAAAACTGGAAAGGTCTCGATGGGAAGGGACAATATGCTATGGCTATTTTTGGCGGGCACATTGTTTATTATGTAAGTCAAACTTTAAGTCGGTTAAAAAACTTTACAAATTGGGTACGAACAATCGATCTAGACAAATACGCTCATCCTAACGCAAGATTCAGCCTACCAAATATAAGCAACTCTGAATGGAAAGAATATTTGGAAAAAATCATTGAAAACCTATAAAATAAATAATTGAAAATTTATAAATCAACAAATAAATTAAAAATATTGAAAAAAAAGTGAGGAGTTATAAAATATGAGTTTTTCAGATATCCCTGTGGATGTAGGACCAGTTTATGAGGGGGAACGAATACGTGCAAAGCAAATGTACGTAGAACTCGGTGGACCTAAGATGGAAAAGCATTTTGAACTCGTACGTGTGAAGCCAGATAAAGAAATTAAAGATGGACAAATTAAAATAATTGGTCCCGATCTTAAGGATATGGAAGAGGGGTCAACCCATCCAATTGGTATTCTAGTGGAAGTTGCTGGCCCAGAGTTAGAAGAAGACTTGGAAGCCGTTTTCGAAAGGCGAGTTCATGAATTTTGCAATTTTGTTAATGGAATTATGCATCTTAACCAAAGGTATACAAATTGGATGAGAATTTCTAAATCTGCATTTGAAAAAGGCTTTAATTCATTCGAAATGCTAGGCACTGTACTAATTAGACTATATAAAGCAGAATTACCAATTATAAAGAAAGCAATGGTTACAATCATAACTGATCCCAAAGAAATAGAAAAGCCATATGAAATGGCAATGAGCGTATATAACGCAAGAGATGAGAGGGCTCGGAGCATAAATGATGAAGATGTGGATATGTATTATGGGTGTGTCCTTTGTCAATCATTCGCACCTACACATGCTTGTATCATTACTCCAAATCGAATGAGTTTGTGTGGTTCGATATCTTGGTTTGACGCAAGAGCAGCATCTCGCGTAGACCCGAAAGGACCTCTTTTTGAAGTAAAACCGGGTGAATGCTTAAATGAATTGGCTGGTGAATTTACAGGAGTAAATGAAACATTAAAGAAACGTTCGCTAGGAGAAATAGATAGAATATATCTTTATTCGGGAATGGAATACCCTCATACTTCCTGTGGTTGTTTTGAAGCGATTGATTTTTATATACCTGAAGTAAATGGTCATGGTATTGTTGATAGAAGTTATGGTGATGTAGCAATAAATGGATTACCGTTCAGTGCAATGGCTAATCAGACGGGTGGGGGAAAACAAATGCCTGGATTTAATGGTATTAGCTTTCAGTATATAATTTCACCCAAATATCAATTATACGATGGTATTAAGGATGGTTTAAAGAGTGGAATAGAAACAGTTGTTTGGATGGCTTCTTCAGTTAAAGAAAGAGTAGCGGAATTTCTTCCAGCTGATTTAGTTGATAAAATTGCGACTGAGAATGAGGCTAATGACATTAACGAATTAAGGGATTGGATAATAAAAGTAGAACATCCAATTATGGAAACTGAGGGCTTTAAAGCTGCAGTCGGAGGGGAAGAAGAAGAGGAAGAATGGGAAGAAGAAGGTGCTATGGTTCCCATGGGAACTGTAGGGATGACTATTCCTGGTGCTGGTGGTGTTGGTGGATTTAAAGTAATCCTAAAAAATTGTAAAATTCACGCGGATTCGATTATAATTAAAAAAATCGAGCCTAAAGGCAGAAAGAAATAATAAATCAATTACCTTTTGAAATTTTTTTTTCTTTTTTTTTGATTTTTTAAAATTATTTTGTTAGAATTCATTTTTTATGCAAAGTGCAACTCATATTAGGAGAAAAAAATGGCAAAGAAAGACGGGAAAAATTGAAAAAGAGTTGAGATAAAAGTCTTTAATTCAATATAACTATTACTATTTTAACAGGGATTTCGTTTTTATATAGGTTACACCCATCATTGAATTCTATGACAAGTGAAACTAACTTTCATAAGTTAAAAAGCTCGTTATCTAATATTTCCTCATTTAAATTCATACATGCGAGCGATATTCATCTTGGTTGTCAACAATATCGCAATCCTCATCGTGCTGATGACTATATTCGAGCATTTCAAGAGATCTTAACTCTTGCCATAAGTAAAAGAGTCGAGTTTATAATATTAGGGGGTGATGTTTTTACTTCGCTTGAAGTATTGCCAGAACAATTAACAAAAATTGTTAATATTTTGAGAGATTTCAAAAGTACTACCAAAGGATCGATTCCTATTATCACAATTGAAGGAAACCATGATATTAGAAAATATTCAAAAGGTACTAATGTTAATCATGGTCAATCTTGGTTGAAATTCCTAGCAAGTTTAGGATTGGTAATACTTCTCGACGGGAATATTGAGGACCCCCCAGAACAAATTTTTTCGAACTATGATTTTACATTAAAAAAAGGGGGGAAAATACAAGTTAAATCTGCCATGATATATGGGACGCGATATCTTGGTCAAAAACCAGAAGAATATCTCCTTAAAATTAGAGATGCAATTAAGGTGGACGATGGATTGTTTCATATTTTACTACAACATTTTGGTATTCAAGGTCAAATGGAAAATGTACCTGGAATTGATTTTCAGAAAGTACAAATTTTAAAGGATCGCGTAGATTATTTAGCTTTAGGTCATTTTCATCTTCAATTTATTTTAGAGGATTGGATATATAATCCTGGTTCTTCTGAAGCTGCTTGTTCAGCTGATTTTTCATATAAACGAGGGATTTTTTTTGTAAAAGTTTCAAATAAGAACAAATTTATTAAACAGGTTTATCCGATTAGGTTAAATAACAGAAAATATATTTGGAAAACCATCTACTTCAACGCACAATTTAAAGACAAGGAAAAAATGAACAATTTTATTGTTCAGAAATTAGAAAATTTATTAAAAAATTTAAGAACTAATTTGGCACCCTCTGATCCCAAAGTACCAATCTTATTCTTATTACTAAAAGGAATTAAACCTGTAAAATCGTGTAAAATTGATGAAAAATGCATAAGTAGGATTATATGTGAAATTTTACCTCTAGTAGGAGTAAGAATATATCAGAAATTTAAGAACCCATTAATGTCGATTGATAATTTTTTTTAGAAATAATGAAGCTTTTTTTAAAAAAAAATAAGAATTTAGATATAATAGCCAGTGCTATCCTCATGGTATGAATCATTTTCGTCATCTTCATCATCACTATCATTTTCACCCATGAGTTTTTTGTATAATGCTTTTAAAAAATCCTCAGGATTATCAGAATCAACATCCAAGTCTTTAAAATCTCTTGGATCAATTTTTATAATACCACCTTGCTTAAAAGGCACAAATTTGCTTCGCATTTCTTGTTGTATCTTCTCTTGTTTTTTTTGCCTGAGGAATAGTTCTTTTTTCATTAATTCCTTTAATTCATCGACAACAAGAGTGTCTAATTCTGAGGGTTCTAAATCTAATAATGTTTGAGTTCCAAAATTTTTTGTAAGTTTCTTAATTGCCTTATCTCTCTTTTCCTCTGGAATCTGATGTATTGATTCTAAACCTAATTGATTTAGGATATTAAGCCAATCAAGTTTTATAGTCCAACTAAATTCTTTTTCAGACATATTTTTATTTTTTTTTTTTTCAAGTAAAATAGTTTTTTGTATTAGTTAAAATTATCTCTTGTTAAAATTATGAAGTAGCTCAGATATAAATGTAATCTTTTTAACTTATAAATTCTAAAATGTTCGAAATTACTGATTTCGGGTCATCTACTAATACCCAATGTGAAGCATCCTCGATCCTGACGACTTTTAAATCTTTTACATATTCTTCCAATCCATCTAATATTTTAGGTGTTAATGCCATGTCTTTCATTCCATGAATAACTAGGGTAGGGACGTTTATTATACCGTTCCATTGGTCAGCAACAGATTGATTTGCTGCACTTGCTCTATAATAATTCACTCCCGCGGTTATTGCGCCAGGTTGAGACCAGGCTTCTACGTACTTTTCTTTATCAAAGTCGCTAAATGCCTTTTTATTTGTTGCCATTCCGAATACTGCGAATTTTAGAGCTTGAAAATCTTTTTCGAAAAGAAATTTCTCTCCATCAGGTTGTAAAAATCTAAATATATACCCACTAGCTTTTACTTGCGTCTTATCTTGCTTTTTCATTAATAGATTATTAAATATGATTAAATGGGGAGCATTAAGTATTACCAATTTTTTTAATATTTCAGGATATTTTTCAGCAAATCCCCATGCAACCACTCCACCCCAATCATGTCCCGCAAGATAGAACTTGCCTAAATTCAATTTTTCACTTAAACCCTTGATATCATCAACAAGAATCTTCAATGAATAGTTTTCAACACCTTCCGGCTTATCAGAGAGGTTATAGCCTCGCATGTCAGGAATAATTAACTTATATTTATCTTTTAACCCCGGAATCACATCTTTCCAACAATACCAAAATTCTGGAAATCCATGAAGCAGAATTAGGGGCTCTCCTTTACCAATTAAAACGGTATGAAGCTTAACTCCGTTTGTTTCGATATATTTCTCTTCAATTTCATTAAATAAATTTCCCATTTTGCACTCACATTTTTTTATTTAAAAATGTACAAGGTTGGTTCATTATTTAACATTAATATTATTTTTTTTAAGTTTCGTTCTATATTTAATTTTCCATTTAGGCTCAATCTTATCTAAAGCACTCACAGCTTCTTCCCTTACCCAATAATGCCAATCTTTTAGAGCATTTAATAAAGAGTTAACAGCTCGCTTATCGCCAAGTTCTCCTAAAGCTTTAATTATTCCACGTCGTAAATATCCAATATTAAGATCATCGTCGTTAACTTTAGTCTCCTCCAAGATCTTTAATAATTTTTCAATTAAAAGATTTAGATTTAATTTCTTTTTAAGAGTTTCAAAGGCATATCTCCATAAAATGTAATTATCTAAACCAAGGCTATCTAATAAGTACTGTGTTGCTGTTTTGGGATAATGATTTAAACTATCTAATGCTTCAATCGCGCTTATCCGAATCTGTTTATTCGAAGATTTTAGCAATTCTACAAAATCTGTTGCTGCAGATTCTTCCTTAAGAAATCCCAAAGACTCGATAACTTCTATCTTAAGATTATCCTCACTACTTTTTAACATTTTTTTTAAACTTTCAATAATTAGGCTCCTATACTCCCTCCGATAGGCTAATGGCACTAATAATCTAATCGCTGTTAGTTTAAGCTCATTCTTTTTTTCATGTTCTAAAACCCAAATCAATGGTTGGATTGCTTTTGCTTTTCTTTCATTATAATTAAATGCTAATAATTTAGCAGCCTCTATCCTTACTTCTGGATCTTCATCGGAAATGAAATAATTTTCAATTTCTTCAAAATGAGTCTTATCTTGTAACTCATTTAACATTTCTAAAATTTTAATTCTAGTTTTTTTGGAATCTGCAATGGAATATGATATATGGAGCCGCTCAATAGCTTCGCTTTTGCTTATTTTATTTATATCTTTAAATATCGAGTCAAATGACGTCAAATTTCACAAGAAGATTTTTTTATCATATAACTTCATGATCATGAACATATAAAATTTACACTTTACATTTAAATTATTAAAATTAATTAAACCTCTAGACAGTTTCATATAAAAAGAGAAAATAATAAAAAGAGTAAAACTAACATAAATAAATTTTTAAAAATTTGTTTTCCTCATCTATTCGAAGAATTTTTTAAGCGACTTTTTGAAATCTTTTGAAGATTTGTTGTCAATTTCGCCCCATTTATATTTTCCATGGGGTTTTTTTTCATAAGTAAAATAATTATGAAATGATCTTTCGAAATCGAATGCACTCATACTAATTTCTTCCCCAAACTTAATTTGGAATAAATGACGGAAAAAATCACCAAATAAAGCCGGCATTTCTTTATGTTCACCTTTTATGGCTATTTAATTTTTATTCAAATACTTGTTTAATTAATAAAATATTGTTCTTAGACAAACATCTTTTCGCGTATTTAAATATTATCACACTAATAATATTTTCAAATTTAGTTATTATTTAATAAATAAATTATTAAAATCCGAGATTTAGTTAAACATCTTGTTCGAAATCGATCATTTATAGCTTTTAATTGTCCTGCAATTGAAAAATTAATCAAATAATTCTACTACAGCATATCCGGGGCTATTTATCCTTTCTCTAAAATATAGGGTTCCCTCATCAATTTCTTTTCTCTTAATATACCCTTTAGCGTAATCTTTTTCTGAAATATAATCCCTTTCCTCAGCTTCAAATTGTTTTGTAACTTTTCCATTTATCTCAATACGTATTTTTGTTATGGTTTTCTGTATAACATCAAAGTATACTCGTTTCCCCTCCATTTTATTTACAACGGCTTCAGTAACTAATAAATCTCCACATCGTACTGGATGTCTCATTTCGACACCTATTTTAATTAATTTTCCGTACTTTCCCTTTTCAATAAAATCATCGAATAATTTAGTTATAAATCCGAAACTGAATAATCCGTGAGCGATAACTCCCTTATACCCTGCATTCTTAGCTTCTTCATCATCATCGTGAATTGGATTGGACGCTAACTTTGCAAAGCCGCCTAGTTTAGAGTATTTTTTTACCAATTCTCGTGTAATTTGATCAAACTCATTCCTTATTTCTTGTCCAACTTTTACATCTTTAATTTTAACCAAGTTAATACCCTCCAGGAGCTATTGTTGCAACAGATTTTACTTTACAAACCAAATCTCCTCTTTGATTTTGTATGGATTGCAAAATTTCCCCGAATAATCTCATTTCATTATTTACCCATACTTTCCCAATTTTGCCTTTTATTATGAGAATATCCCCCGCTTTTATTTTCACACAATCCTCCCAATCATATTCATTGGCAGCATGAAGTAATTTTTTAAAATCCATAACTAGACCACGTTGTTTACCATCTTGAAGTAAGATAATTTGCGCCATATTTACATAGAGCTTGGCGGAAAAGGCATTTGCAAATGCAGGACATGCAATAATTCCATTTTCTTTTGGTCCAATATATAATGGATCATTAATTCCAAAGCATTTTGCTAATTCGACCATATGCTTGTATTTACATTTGAATCTAACGGCACCTGGAATTTCCATACCCGGCAGCGTTTTTATTAAAAAGTCTGCATTTTTTTTGATTTCTTCTGGCCTCATTGTTAATTATTACATCTATTTCTATTATGTTTTGAAAACGTTATAATTATAAATCTGATTTTCGAATTATTAATTGAAAGACATTTTAATGTTTATAGTATATATATTTTAATTTTTCGGGCTTGAAAAAAATGACACGCAAGATTGATGATAATACATATCTGAGCTACTTATTACAATCTTTAAATGTCAAAGAATTAAAACAGATCTGTAAAGATTTTCAATTAGTAGGTTACTCAAAATTTAAAAAGGCTGAAATAATTGAATTTATTTTAGATTCATTATCGGAAGAAGAAATGAAAGAATTACTCAAGGAGAAAGAAATAGAGATTGTTTCCAAGGAGATTGATCTAGCTATTAAAAAAATAAATGGGCAGGATAGAGAATCGATTGACTCTATTCGAATTGTGAACCCAGATAATCATGAAATTGAAACTAAATTTAAAGGTTTTAATTGGGAAATTACATCGTTTTTATCGATAACAAAGAATAATATTGATAATCCAGAGCGGGATTGTGATTGTAGAATTGGATCAAATATGGGTTTTTGCAATCATTTCTGGGTGGGATTTATATTTTCATTAAAAGAGGGGTATTTTACCTTAAAAGATTGGAATTTAACAGCGTTACCAAAGGATTTTGAGGAAAGAATAGATTCTATTGTATTGAGGGGACAATTACCTAGCGAAGAAGAGGGAGAAAAAACAGATGCTATGAGATTAGTAGATAAAAGCTCAGAAGATTTTCAATTTATGGAATTAGTAAATAATAGTATTACCGTATATGAGGGCGAAATCGCAAATTTAGAGAAAAAAGAACAAGATTTTCAGGGAAATATCACAATTTATTACCTTACCTCGCTTAAAAATGTCAAAATAGGACCCAGAATTCAAAAACAAAGTGAATATAAAGAGGAAGATATAAAATCAGTAGAATCATTAAATCTAAGATTAAGTGAAAAACTTCATAATGAGAATAATTTGAAATTAGGCGAAAAAATAAGTGCGAATGGAAAACTCACACGAGATAATTTCTTACGAATGTATATCGTAAAAAATATAAGAAAAATTGAAAAACTTAAATAATTAAAGCGGAATTCATAAAACTATACGTACCTCATCCCAATATTATAACATAAAATAGTTTTCATATGATATAAGTTAAAATAAATAATATTAAACTAAAGATTCAATTTTTATAGGCATTCTGAAAAGAGATCAAGTGTTCTGAAAAATTAAAACTTTAAGATATAATCTTTTGACTCTAATGGCAAGAAAGAAATTGGATCAAGTTTATATAATTTTATTTTATTATCTTTTCAAATATATTTTTACTAAATTAGTGTTATAAAATGGAAAAAAGATTTATAGGGCCAGTAATTCTTTCATTGCTAATTATTGTGTATGGCTTTGCTTTTTTGTTACTCATTCCTTTTGAAGGCGACTTGATTCCATTATATCCCGGGGGCGCAATTTCAGATTATATATTAGTTATGGTAATTCCAATAGTAATAATGATATTAATGTATTTTATTGGGCATTTAATTGCAAAAGCTTTTATTTCCATTCATAAATTAATGAAATTAAACAGATATGAGTATTTTCTTATTGATCCAGAGAAAAAGATCACAGGTTCAAGAATCATAATTCGTAGTGTTTATCCCGGATTACTGGCTATTAATATTGCGATTTATATAGCCCTCTTAGGAGAATTTAATCATCTATTTGCTGTAAGATCGGATGAGACCAGTCTTCCCGCAATGATTGAATGGATAGCAATAATAGTTGGAGCTCCTATCGCTATACTTATAATCACACCCATTTGGATTTTAGATTCTGCAGGGCTGATGTGTTCATTAAATCTAAATAAGTATAAGACCAGGGTAACTCCTGATATTGAAAGTGTAGGTCGATTTTATTCTACTGTATTTAAGGGATATGTTGGTATTTCAACTATTATTACTTATATATTGATTATATATACATTTGCTCAGCAAGGAGTAACAATTCAAAATTATTTTATAATTTTCATCGATCCACTCGTATTGATTCTATTTTTCGTTTTTCTATCATTAATATTGGAAGCAGGAATGGACAACGTTAATAAACGTTTAATTAAAGGATTTGAAAAAATGGGAATTAATATTACTCCTCAAGAGATTAAAATAGTACCTAAAGAATAAGAAAATCGATGTAAAATTATTAAATATACTTTTTTTTTAATTATTTATTCTCAAGGATTATAGGTCAAATTTTTTAAATTAATAGGAAATTGCTATGAGGTTATATTAAATAATCAACTTATCATATTATAATTTAAGTTACTATAATTTTTGTATAAAATGAAGGTGAAAGACTTGAAATCAGGATTTTTAAATGATATTAATATGATTCTCGCGACAGATTTCTATCAGTTGACAATGGGAGCAGCATATTATCAGTATAATTTAAAAAATAATCGAACTGAGAAAGATGATATTGCTGTGTTTGATCTCTTCGTAAGAAAATATCCTAAAAATCGAAATTATTTAATCTTTGCGGGATTAGAACAAGTTATTTACTATTTACAAAATGCAAAGTTTACTCCTAAAACAATCGAGTTCTTGAGGAAAAAAGAGGTTTTTAAGAATATAGATTCCAGCTTTTTTGATGAATATCTACCTCATTTTAAATTTAATTTAGATGTAGTTTCGATGAAAGAAGGGAATTTTTTTTTCCCCAATGAACCAATTATGAGAGTTCAAGGACCTATATTTCATGCGCAATTAGCTGAGACCTATTTATTGAATGTTATTAATTTTCAAACTATTGTGGCTTCTAAAGCATCTCGAATTAAGAATATAGCTCCAGATAAAGTTCTCCTCGAATTTGGTACAAGGCGATCACATGGTCCGCTTGCAGGTGTTTATGCAGCACGAGCAAGCTATATTTCAGGCTTCAATGGAACAAGTAATGTAGTTGCTGATATAGAATTAGGAATTAATTCTAGCGGTACAATGGCACATAGTTTTATACAGAAATTTGACAAGGAAATAGATAGTTTTGATGCATATTATGATATCTATGGGGAAGAATCAATAATGTTAATTGATACCTACGATACTGAAAAGGCCGCAGAAAAAGTCTGTAAGTATAAAAATACTATACGAGGTGTGAGAATAGATTCGGGAGACCTTATAGAACATGCAAAAAAGGTTCGAATAATTTTAGATGAAAATGGCTGTAAAAATGTCCTAATTGTTGCAAGTTCTGATTTAAATGAATATAAAATAAAAGATATTATTGATAAAAATGCCCCAATAGATGCTTTTGGCATAGGCACAGAATTAGCCACATCTCGAGATGATCCAACACTTGCGGCTGTTTATAAATTAATGGAATATAATGGGTCCCCTAAAATTAAAATCAGTGAGGATAAAATAACCTATCCTGGAAAAAAACAAATCTATAGAATATATGATAATAGAGGAATGTTTAAAGAAGACGTTTTAATGCTAGATGATGAACCGACACCTTCTAATTCAGAACCATTACTGATTCCAATTATGGAAAAGGGTGAATTAATTTATGAACCACCTAATTTACAAGAAACTCAAAAATATTATCAAGAAAATATAAAAAAATTGCCAGATGAGTTTAAAAAATTGGAAGAAAATCACGTCTTTAAGCTACAAATTTCAAAAAAACTAAAAGAACTTACAAACGCACTTAAAAAAAAAAAGTACTAATAAAAAATTTAATAAAGGTGCTAATTTATTGAACTTCCGTACTTTCTATCTCGTCTTTTTAATTTAAATATTTTAATTAGTTGTTACTATTCAATCTTTTCTTAAGAGTGTAACTTTTTTAAAAAAGGATTTCATTTATTGATTATTAACACAAAATATGTACATAAATCAATATATTCAGTCAATAAAAATAATACGCAACATTAATTATTCGTTGCATTAACAATTTAAAGCTTTAAATTGTTTAAAAATATAATTTAAAATATATATTAATTTGATT
>JBHLNT010000118.1:0-12689 GCA_048941265.1 Promethearchaeota archaeon | reverse complement strand
GTTCCAAATTTCTAAACTGACTTCAATTGCATTTATATATTGCCAAGAGCTCGCAACATGACCTGATTCTGTTAAAACTCTAAAACCAATACATATCCTTCCCTTATATCCAATACATATTTGATTATTCTTAGTAGGTTCCCCAAATATAGCACAGTCAGCGTGAATATCCGATTTAAAAATCTGTTCTATACCAATTAAACTATCTTCTTCCCGCACTATGCCAGTAAAAATGATTTTTCCCCCACTAATTTTGCTGAAATCATACTTTGCAATAGAATACACTATTGACGCCAATGAGGGCTTACAATCTACTGCGCCTCTCCCATATAATTTTCCATCTTTTTCAAATACGGGAAGCTCTCCAGGTATAGTATCTAAATGTGACCCTAATAATAAAACAGGTTTTCCAGACCCTTTCTCAGCAATAATGTTTCCAACTTTGTCAAAATTCACCGTAAAATCATGTTTTTTTAAATATGTAGCAAGAAATTCTGAAAATTTCTTTTCTTGTCCTGAAGGACTATAAATTTCTAAACATTCCTTTAAAAAATCTGTAGCATCATTAATCATTAGTTATCACAGTTCCCTCATTATTTTCTAATGCACTAAATATCGGTTCTTCTATTAGTCCTGAGCATATAATGACTTTCTTAACACCTAATTTTAAAGCTTCTAAGGCAGCATATGCCTTCTTTCTCATCCCTCCTTCCAAGGTTTCTAAGAGATTTTCTAAACTTGTATAATTTATAGTTTTTATCATTGAGCTTTTATCATCAAAATTTTTATAAATTCCTTGAACATCAGTTAAGCTAATTAAGACATCAGCATTTAATGCTTGAGCCACATAACTACCTGCCCTATCTCCATCCACATTTACAATATCGCCTTCTTTACTTTTAGCAAGGGCTGCTATAACAGGTAAATATTTGTTTTCTAATAAAAATTTAATAATTAGGGGAGAAACATTTATAATTTTTCCTGAATATTCCCCTCTTTTCATAATTCTCTTTCCATTTTTAAGAATTAATATTTTATCTTTTCTTTCAGCTTCTATCACGCCACCATCTATTCCGGAAAAACCAAAGGCGTTTATATTGCTTTTTTGTAGAGCTTCAACTAATCTTTTATTATTAATTCCTCCTAAAGACATGATGGCTGCTTCAATTGCATCTTGATCCGTATATCTTGTAGTAACCCCAGATGGAGTTTGAAAATACCTTGGCTCTTTATTCATTTTTTTTAAAGTTTCATTTATTTGAGGTCCTCCTCCATGGACTACAACTAATGAATATTTACCTCTATATTTGGTATAAACACTGGTTATATCTTTAACTACATTCTCAAAATTCTTTGCAATTAACGCGCCTCCTATCTTTATTACAACTAGCATCTTTATTACAACGAGCCAAATTCTTTTTATTTGTATTTTTTTAAAAGATATTCAATAATTTTTGATGCCACATTGATATTTGTGGTGCTAGAAACTCCTTTAAATTGAGGTGTTCCGTTTACCTCAATTACTTTTAAATTTCCTCGGTCATTCATTAAATCTACGCCAGTTATTTCTCCTTTTACTGCCCTTGAAGCTTTAAGACTTAAATTTCTTAACTCAGCTGAAATTTCAATAGGTTCAGCTGTACCTCCAATTGCAATATTACTTCTAAAATCCTTATCTGTATGAAATCGACCCATCGCTGCGACACATTTTTCTCCTATAACAAAAACTCTCAAATCAGTTGGATTATTTTGACTAAGCTCCTCTTCTGGTGCGATAAACTTTTGAATATAAAAAATTTTTTGGAAAATATTGCCCATTTCCTCTCGACATTCTAAATTGCTAGAAGCGCTAGTATAATTGTCTAATTTCGCAACAAGCCTACCCCAAGAACCAATAATAGGTTTCAAAACTGCTGGATATTTGATCTTTTCCTCGATAGCTTTTAGAGCAGATTCCATTTTAAAAGCAATACATGTGTCAGGTGTCGGAATATTTTGTTCTATTAATTTTAAATTCGTTAATAATTTATTTCCACTTAAATTCAAACATTCAAAATTATTAATAACATTATAGCCTTTTGATTCTAAAATCGCACAAGAATATAATCCCCTTAAATAAGAAAGAGATCTCTCTAAAATTACATCGAAATCATCGTCTAAGTCTTTTTCCTTAGATAATTTTAAGTAAATCTTTTGATTATTTAATAATTTGTAATTAACTTGATTTTTTTCCATCTCACTAATTAATTGCTTAATTTCCCAAGTAATTCTGTTAAATATTATTCCAATTTTCAAATTAAACAACTGTTTGGTTTGAATCTTTAAAGCTAATGAATTTAAGAATAATAAATTATTAAAGGTTTTTCAAAGATATGAATATATTTAGCCTAAAAATAGTATGTATTCAGCCTTTTTTTTAAATCTTTTAACTTAATCTTAGCAAAAATTTTTAAAACGTTAGAATTAACTTTTACATAGAATATCAAATAAATGATAATCAAAAAATAGCAGATAATTATGTCATATAAGCATCCATCCAAAGATATTATTGAGAGTAAAGGAAGAATTCTTAGAGGAAAGACAATATGTATGTGTTTAACTGGTTCTGTTGCGGTTATATCTGCTCCAATTGTGGCTCGTGAATTAATGCGCCTTGGAGCTGAAGTTATTGCGGTAATGAGTAAAGCTGCAACTGAATTAATAACTCCTGCCTTAATGCACTGGGCTACAGGAAATCCAGTTATCACTAATTTAACAGGTGCGGTAGAACATGTTTATTTAGCGGGAGAGCGTCCTAAAGAATTAGGAAAAGCAGACTTAATTTTAGTATGTCCATCAACCGCAAATACGGTCTCAAAAATAGCTAATGGTGTCGATGATACTCCAGTTACTACTGTAGTTTCAACTGCCTTTGGTTCTTCTATTCCAATTGTAATAGTACCCGCTGCTCATGAAAGTATGATGAAGCATCAAATATTTCATGAAAACATTAAGAAACTAAAAAAATATGGTGTTGATATTTTAGGGCCTAGAATTTCAGAGGGAAAAGCTAAAATCGCCAAAATCGATGATATTATAGATCGTGTAATTGATTTAATAATCTCGAAAAAAGATTTAGAAGGAAAACGCGTATTAATCACTGCAGGACCTACAAGAGAATATATTGATGAAATTAGGTTTGTCTCAAATAATTCTTCTGGAAGGATGGGTATAGAAATTGCCAAGGAAGCATTAGCAAGAGGAGCAGAAGTTGTCCTAGTAGCTGGTAATTGCTTAGTGAAGATCCCAGATTATATAAATACAATTAATGTTACCTCAACAGATGATTTTATAAAAACTATCAAAGATGAGTTAGGCTACAAAGATTATGATTTTTTCATATGTGCTGCAGCGATAAGTGATTATGCCCCGACAGAATGTATTGAGGGAAAAATATCATCTGACAATGTTAAAACATTACAAGTCAATATGAGACTCACTCCGAAGATTATCGATGAGGCTAGGAAAAAGAATCATAAGGTATTTATTGTAGCCTTTAAAGCAGAAACAAACGTTTCAAGAAGTCAATTAATTGATCGAGCCTATGACCGTCTTAAGCGTTCTGACGCAGATTTGATTATTGCTAATGATGTAGGAAGGGATGATATTGGATTTGTGAGCAAAGATAATGAAGTATATATTATTGATAAAGAAAAACACATAACTCATGTCGAAAGACATTCGAAGCGTTATGTAGCTTCAAGGATTTTAGATATTGCTTTAGAAAATTACAGAATAAAGGGTATCTGATAAAATTATATGTAAAAAGCAATATTTAACTTTTATTTCTTTTAAATCTTTTTTTTCGGTGATAAAATTTAAATAATAAATCAGTTTTTCTAAGATTTGAAGTAAAAGAAGGATTTTGAACTTAGAAATATTAGAGAGTATGTTACAATTATAGTTCTTAGAAAATATCTTCTTATTTATATATAAAAATGCACATAATATAGATAGCATTAATGTTTAGAAAATGAAAAAAATTACGAAAAAGAGTGGTAAAAATTACCTCTAGAGATGACGAATCCACTATTAAGCAAGGAACAATAGCGGAATTTATGCGTAAGCGAACCCAGCTAGTAGGATTCGAATTCGGTTACTGGAAGCATACAGGATTTTTTAGATTAGCTAAAACCGTGTAAACAATATGTTGCCGAATTTTTAGACAATGCGCTTGATGCTATTGAATCCTTTCAATGGGGAGAGATCAAAAAACCAAATTCAAAACTTAAGTTCACATTAGACCAAGAATTATCCCTAGAAAATCTCTCAATACTCCAAAAAGAAACTGAAAATGGGACAACATTTAAGCCTCTAGATGATGAGGCAAAACATACTTTAATGAAAGAATTTGGTCTAGAACCTAATGAATCTGAAAATTTAGAAGTTCAGTTAGAAGAAGAAGCTGAACTAGCAAAATCTGGAGAAATAACTGATAAATCTGAACTCGAGATAGAGGAGGAAGTAATAAAAATTATTGTCGATATGGAAGAAATTATTAAACCTGTAGAATCTATTATTGATGATGAACCCATTGTAATAATGCGCATAAGTGAAACCGAAGCAGCTTCCTTTTTAACCTTGGAATTAAGTCAAAAGAACGTAATGAGTTATACTTTCGAAATTTTTGATAATGGGACTGGGATGTCAAAAGTAGATTTAAGAAAATTTGGGAGATATCTCGCTTCCAGTAAAAGCACTCAATTAAAACAAACACGGGGTTCTCAGGGTTTCGGAGCACCTAGTGCATTCAGCGATTCGCAAAATACAACTGGTAAACCAATTGTTGCAGTCTCAAAATCATTAGATAATGTGTATGCCACAGTTTCAGAATTCTCTACTACTTCCAAAAATGAAAAAAAATATTTTATTAATCCTACTGATGTTGATTGCCCATTTCTTCATGGGACTTATATAAAATTACATTATCTAAATGTGAAATATATTAGAGGTTATGTTGACACTTATATAAAAGAAACAGCTTTAATGAATCCCCACATCACTATTATTTACATTGATCCCTATAATGAAGAACATATATATCCAAGAAAAGTATCTTCATTTCCCTTAGAACCTAAATATGCATTACCTCATCCATCTTCGACTAATATCGGTGACCTTCAAGATTTATTAATCAAAACAGAAAACCTTACAATTAATTCATTTTTAAAAGATAACTTTGTTAGAGTAAGTTCTAAAACAGCTAAAGAAATTATTGATTTAGCTGAAAGAGATTTGCAAGATAAAATTAAACTTCTTATACTTAGTACAGGATTTGCCAACATTCCAGAAAAAAAAAGTGATCCCTTTCATTTCATTCGTTATGAACAGAGAGTCTATGGGAGGTCTCAAAAACCCCGAGATAAATTAATAGTTTATGAGGTCGTATCTGATGATTTAAAATCCAAGTATTGGGATTTAATTTCAAAATATAATCAATTAATCAAAAATAGAGAAAAAATTAATCGAAAAATAAAAAAATATTATGACCAATTAGATAAAGTTGAGACAAAAAAAGACGAAAAATCAATTCAAGGTGAGATAAAGAAATTATTAGATGATGTAGATGAAATTAGGAAAGAAAAGGATAAACTTAAAGAAAACTTCGATAAATTATTGAAAAATAACCAAGATGGTTTAACCGAATTAAAGAAATTAAAAAATAGAAATGAATTCGAGGATTTAATTAACCAAGTCCAATTAGCCAAAGTAAAACCAGCAGAACTAACAAATGATCAATTTAATTCATTGTTTCTTGCTTTTAAATCAATTAAGTATATGGCGCCACCAACAGACACTGCGATTCCAGTAGGAGATAACGTCTTGGAAAATACTTTAATCAAAGATTTAGGCTTACGAGTCTCAGAGAGTTTGGATGATTTTGATACACCAAGCGAAGAAGTTAGTAAAACAGTTGATATTTTGCTGAATGATAAAAAAACCTTAATATTACAAGAAGATTCACATGCTTCTGAAGAAATTTTAAATAGCGTTTCTGTTGATTCAGAAGAAGTTATCGATATTAGCACTCAGATTTTAAAGAACATCGATATTAAAGAAGAGAGTTTGGATTTAGATCAAGTAAAACAAAGTATAGGCCATATTATAGAAGAAGATACAGAGGAAACTGCTGAGAGTTATAGTACGGTATTCGAGTACTTTTTAGAAAGTTATACCAAAGAGGATGATTTTATTTCAGCTGAAACAAGACCTCCTACAAGTGGAAAAGGGCTAGCTTATGTTGTGGAAGCAGTTATGGCATATTCAAACCGGATTGAAGTACCAAAACGATCTAGAGATGTCTTATCTCGATTTGTGAATAGAACTCCTAAATTAAGAGATAGTGCAGATTGTGCTATAACTAAGGCAGTTCAATCAGTTAATTGGAAAAATTATAAATTAGATACTTATGATAATAATTTACCTAAAGGACCAATAAGATTATTGGTTAATGTTTCAGGGCCTTTTGTTCATTTAATGTTTAAATCTCAATCTAAGAATGCTTTAGCAGATGATGAAGGTTTAATAAGAGAAATTAAATTTTGTCTTGAAGCAATTGGACGCAGATTGAGGGTTTACCTTAACCGAAAAGCAACTCTACGTAAAAGTGAAAAACGAGCAAGTTTAATTGAAAAATATATTCCAAAATTCGTTAAAAGTGTATATAATATTGCTTCTCGAGGAGATGGGAAATATAAAAATCAGATTGATGAGAATGAACTCCAAAATTTAATGAAAGAAGCGATTGGAGGTAAAGTTGTTCCTAGTGTTATCCAAGAACCAATAGCAAAAAAAGTTGGAGCAAAAGTTATTGAACTACATGAGGAGAAGTTAGAAGTAAAAGAGGAAAAAGTAGAAAAGAAAGAAGTTAAAGTAGAAGAAAAGCCACCTACTAAAGATTTAACAATTATAGAAGAAATTATTACCAAAAAGGAAATGCCCGATGTTGATTCTTTCAATCAATGGACTGTGAAAGAATTGAGGGTATATTGTAAAGAAAAAGATATCGAACTTCCGTCTAAAATAAATAAAAAAGAGATAATTAGGAGAATTCAGGATGAACTTAAGGGAGTGAAAAAAGAATTTGAAGAAGAGAAGAAACCTGAAAAAATTAAAATAGCAGAAATTAAACCTCTTGAACCTGAAAAACTAAAAACTGCTAAGGCCCGAATGCAAGCTACAAAAAGGGAGGCACCTCCCAGACCTAAACCTTCTGTTAAACCTCCTAAACCAATACAAACCCATTTACCAGTAATAACCACTGAGAGCTTGATAGATGCTTTGACAGATGAATGGCAAACTATAAAACATCTAATTTTTAAATTACGCATTAAAGATATGATGGATGCAAGATTTTTACAGATCAAATTAAAAGAACTAGAACGGAAAGGAAAAGTTATGGTTGATGTTAAAATGGGTAAAAAACATTGGAAATTAAAGAATTAAGTGTTTATATTATGGCTAAAAAGAAAACAAGTCAAAATTGGGATTTTAAAGCAACAAAAAGTCTACTCCAAGAGTATTTAGAAAAAAGAACTGAAAAAAAAGATATTACACTTCCAGAAGATACTATAAAAATTGATGATTTAAACAAAAAGGAAACATTAAACAGAATCTACGAACTTATCGATAATGTAATAGCAAAAATTTATGCAAGTGGTAGACCTACCATAGAATTACCATCTAGATCGAGTTCAAACATTATATGGGATGAGGAAAATGACTTATTATTACTCGGAAGACAGATTATGGAAAAACAATTTCATTCCCTTACCAGTGTAGCTGACATGACTAGGCTTATGAGAATACTCGAAATTGTTGATGAACTGTTAGTTAAAGATATTCATGCTACAAAGCGTGAGATTTTCTATACTGATGTAAAACTTTTTGGAGATCAGAAAAATAGTGATAAAAGCATCGAAGACGTTGCCACAATGTTATATACGACAAGAAATGCTACTCACATAGTTGCGGCACCAAAAGGTTCTTGTGTTGGAAGGCTTAGAATTAGAGATAGAAATGATATTATCGATCTTGAGGGATTAGGCAGTGGAGGGTGGACTATTTCGCCTATGCTTGATAATATTGAAATATTAGAATCAGATGCAGAATTTATTTTGGTAATTGAAAAAGATGCGGCTATGATGAGATTAGCAGAAGCAAGATTTTGGCGGAAGTATCCCTGTATCTTGCTAACAGCTCAGGGTGTGGGAAATGTTGCTGTAAGGATGTTTCTTAAGCGATTAACTAAGGAATTAAATCTTCCCGTTTTCAGTTTAGTTGATAGCGATCCTTATGGGCATTATATTCATTCAATTTATCTACGAGGGTCGAAAAGATTGAGTTATGAATCTCCTTTTCTTGCTACGCCGAACATAAAGCTATTAGGAGTGCTGACAAGAGATTTAGATGCATATAATATTCCAAATGAAGTAAGACTACCCATGACTAAAGTAGATATCAAAAGAACGAAAGATATGCTTAATGAAGATTTTGTAAAGCAAAATAAGGAATGGCGTGATGATCTAAATCTCGCTCTTAAATTAAAAGTAAAAGCTGAAATTCAGGCATTTTCCACCCACGGATTTGAATTTTTAACCGAACAATATATCCCAGAGAAATTATCAACTGGGGATTGGATATAGGAGGTTATTGGATGAGAATATTCCATAAAAAAGACGGTGGTATAGTTCAGTTAATTAATAAGGAAAAAATGCAAGATTGGCCTGTGGAATTACCTCTTGTGTTTATTGAATATATTAGGGATAAACAGCTCGGTACATATGGAGATAATAAAGTAGAAAAGGAAATATCAGAATATCTGGATGAAATCCTTAAGGATATAGCTATTCCACGATTAATCTCTGTATTAGAGGGTGATGATCAAGATGAAATAATTTTCGCTCTCCAACGAATTGAAGACCTTTCTAAGAAGAATATAGAGATGGCAAGGCCAATAAAACCTTATTTGGAAAAATTAAGTAAAAATAATAATAAGGATATAGTAAAACTTGCTGAATCGATATCAAATAATTTTCAAAAGGCAGAAAAGAGAAAAGAACTTGCTAAGAAAAGAACTATCATGCGAGAAAAAGAAAAACAATTTCTAGCGGGAAATATTAGTGGAGAGGAATATGCTAAAGCAAGACGAGAGTATCTAACGCTAAAGGACTAAAAATTTAAGAAAATTACCTTTTTAATATAAATCTTTCAAATATTTTATTTTTAAGAACTGCTAATATCTCACTTTAATATTAGTTATTTAATAATATAATTTTAGATTAAAAGGTAAATTAAATTCCTCATGAATTGGGAAAAACAAAAAGACTCATTTTATAGTTTTATTGTTGAAAATGAGATAATTGGATTTTTTAAAGAACCTTTAAAATTAAAATCTGGCAGAGCATCTTATTGGTACGTGAATTGGAGAAATATATCTGAGGACGTATTTTTATTAGATAAATTAACTGATTATCTCATCTCTTTCGTTGAGAGTATAGGATTAAAACCGGATTGTTTTTATGGAGTTCCAGAAGGAGCAACAAAATTAGGCATAATTACTCAATTTAAATGGGCTAAAAAGCAACCTGATTATAATAAAGGAATCTATAGTTTATCAATGGGAAGAGCAAAACCTAAAGAACATGGTGATCCAAAAGATAAATTTTATCTAGGTTTTCCAAAGGGGAAAACTATTATTCTTGAAGATACGCTTACAACTGGAGGCTCATTAATTGAAACAATTGAGAAACTTTTATCATTTAAAGTTGAAATCATAGGCACAATAGGATTAACAGATAGAAACGAAATTAGGGATGATGGAAAAAGTGTTAAAGAAGCCATTGAGGAAAAAAATATTGATTTCTATCCAATGAGTAATGCATTCGAATTATTGCCTAAGGCTTATGAAAAAGATAAACCAGGTATAGAAATAGCGAAAAATGTTGAAAAGTATTTTAAAAAGTATGGTATCTTTGAAATCAAACTAACCTAATCATACATAAAATATATTTATTCTTTAATTCTAGTTAAATTTAGAAAAAATTCTCTCCAGATATTAACGATCTTATTAATATTGTTATATAAAAGATGCTCAGAAGCCGCCAGTCTCTTTTCAACCTCTACAGATAAATCACTTTTAGCCATTCTCATTATTTTTAACAATCGAGAATCTAAAACACTAGTATGGTAAGATTTGTAATCATCTAAAAATTTTTGAGGCTTATTATTTTCTATTACATCCTTTTCTAAAAAAAGATGGAATTCCTTTATCTTATTTAAAAAATATTCATTCTCTCGTTGTATAAGTTTTTGATCATCCCTTTCTTCTATAGCATAGCGTTGTAAATCCACGTTATCACATTTGCTTTCAGATGTTACCTTTAATATATTGTTTTTAATAAATGGAACAACTAAAAAGAATTTTAACTTATACTTTTTTCCTTTCTCAAATGGCCCTAATTTTTCTCCTAAAATTGAAAAACCAGGGTGATTTTTTATACATTCTACATAAATATCTTCATTCCTAAATACAATATTAATTCTTTGTAATGATTCAAGAAAATCATCTTCGATTTTATTCAAAATAATTATCTCATGAGAATTTAATAAAATAAATTAATTTAATATACATTACTAAGTTTAATAAGAGAAATAAAATTTCTATTAAATTATTAATATCCCTTATTATTCTGTGAAAGTCTTGATATTACAAGCTAACTTATCAGAGGTTTCATTTGGAAATGGAGCTTCAATAGCTTTACTAATTATTTTTTTTATTGTTTTAATTATAGGTACGTTATTGATTTATACTCAAGTCGCATTGGTGTTAAAAGGGGAGTTTAAACTTAAAGATAGACTTCAATGTATTGTTTTTGGCTTAATTTTTAGCTTAGCCGTAATGATTGTGGTAGCAATGGCTTTTATTTTCGCAATAAAAACTCCAGAATTCTGGAAAACTAGTGAAACTGAACCTCCAAAAATTCACCCTTATTTTTTTCTAATCCCTTTTATTATATGTTTAGCGTATATCTCATTCTATCCCTTAATTGATTTTTTATTTATAGCGTTAAGTGATGAATCAGATGAGGGATTAACTCCCTTTCATAAATTTATAGGGGATAAAATTATCAATAAATCAACCAATAAATTAATGCGGGTAATTTTTGCCCTGAGTTTTTTTCTAGGAGTTTTCTTTTTTCCACCACTCATTCTCTCTTTGATTGGTTTACCGTTTCTATTGATTTGGATTACATGGATGCTCGTTTATCCATTGTTAATATTAACTTTTTATGGTTCCAAAGGATATATTGCGGGAATAACTAATGTATATTACCATATACCTAATATGAGAAGATCCTTATTTCTTGGTTTTGAAGATAGCAAAAGAACTCTGAAAGAATTTCTAAATGATCCTGCCCCAAGAATACTTTTAGGATTAATGATCTTTGTGTTTGTATGGGCCTGGATATCTATGTTTCAAACGATAGCCTACTTTTTTTCAGGAACCTTATTAATTTCTACTTATTCTTATGCCGGTTTTGTATTTGTGGCACTTGCAATGGGAATTATTGGTTTTTTCTCGCGTTTTTGGAACAGAATGATTAAATATCGGGGTATTGACATCTATTTCGCAGCATATTTAATGGCTGCTGTAGGTATAAATGTATTTGTTAACTTTTTAATTGTTAATGTTGATAAAATATCGGAAACTTTAGTAGCTTCAAATTATACAAACTCAATAGTTCCTAATTATTTATTATTTGCGTGGACTGCAGCAATAGAAGAAATTATTCTAATTTCAATTACAAGTTATTATTTTCTATCAAAAAGAAATGAATTTATCACCAATCTCAAATATTCCCTTATAACTGAATGTGGGCAGACTTTTGATCCGGTCCCTCTATTCAATTTTATAAAAAGTGAAAACCAGAAATTAAGAAAATATGCTGAAGAAACTTTAACCTTAATGTATGAAAGAATACCTCTAAAAGCAGACCTAAATCTTAACGATATGAAATATAAAAATACTTTGATTGATGGGATATGTGATCCTAACCCCAATTCAAAAAAAATCTGTTATAAAATACTACTCCAATTAGAAAAGGACGCTCCAAATATCGTTTTGCCTTGGATAATTGAATCTTTAAAATCTCCAAATTATGACAAAAGTTTGGCTTTTGCCCAATCACTAGTCTTAGCAAACTTAACTCTAATTAAGAAATTACCAGAACGTGAAATTTTTGATTTAATTGAAGATTCAGAATGGAGATTAAAGTTAGTTGGACTAAAGATTTTATCAAGGTTGATTGAAAATAACGTTAGATTAATATCAAAAATAAATCTAAATAAATTGGTAAACGATCCGGATAGTCAAGTACAGGTTGAAGCTCTAAATATTTTAGCTAAATCTTCTGAAAAAATACCTCTTGATTTAATTAATAATAAAATAAGCCATTCTAATAGAGAAATACGAGCTGCGGCAATTAAAAACTTAAAAAATATGGAAATTGGAGAATTTAATTCTGATATAATTATTAGACTTAAATCCCTAATTAAAGACCCAACGAGTTCTGTTAGAGCATCTGTGTTTGAAATTTTTGCTAAAATAGGAAATTTTAAGCGATTTAACATATCTCTTTTACCATTCT
>JBHLNT010000337.1:0-3129 GCA_048941265.1 Promethearchaeota archaeon | reverse complement strand
TTTCTTTTATCTTCAGGATCTGGAGTATATCTTTCTAAATAGTTATCAAGATTCGACCAGTCAGTAAGAGAGGCTCTACCGGGATGTCCCATTGTTAAGCCAGTACCATCGCGATCCCAAATGCAACCCCACTCATCTATTTCTTCACGAGGTAATTGCTTCCAATTTTCATATTTAGGATCTTTTGCCCATTCGGGTTCTTTCCACTCGAACGGCGGATAATGAGGAAATAATCCTCTTTCATCTTTTGCATGACCAGGATTCCAATCTTTTGATGGTAGAGTTAAGAGAGGGAACACATCACTATTTGCTTTACCAAAGTTAATTACAGGAACTTTATCGGGGTTTGAAAAATTAATAGCAACTTTAACTCGTTCTAAAGAATTCATTTATGTTTTTTCAAATTTATATAATTCACTTGTTAATGAAATAAAAGGATAAAATGAATTAAGGATTTTTTATTTGAATTTCAAAATGACAAATAAGTTAATTAAGTGTTCTTTTCAACTCGTTAATAAAAATTAGTAAAAAAAAATATTAGTTATCCATGCTTAATCCTTAGTAGCTGAATTAAGAGAAAAAACATATTACATTCGAAATGTTATATAAAGATGAAAGACCAGCAATTTTAATGCTCCAAGATGGTCGTTACTTTCAAGGAATTGGCTTCGGTGCCACAAAAATAAGTACTGGTGAACTTGTCTTTACGACAATTACAGGAGCAGGTTATAATGAAACATTAACTGATCCCTCTTATCAAGGTCAAATTGTTATTATGACGCATCCATTAGTAGGTAATTATGGTGTACCTTCGTGGGTAAAAGATGAATATGGGATAACAAAATATTTTGAATCAGAATCTGTTAAAGTAAGCGGTTTCGTAGTAAATGAATGCTGTAAAGAACCGAGTCATTATGAGAGTATAAAAACTCTAGATGAATTTCTTCTTGAACAGGGTGTTCCTGGAATAGAATGGATTGATACACGTGCTATTACCACAATATTGAGGGAAGAAGGAGTACAAGTATGTTTATTAGCAGTATATGATTCCGGTGAAAAACCGAATATAGAGGATTTAAGGGATAAAGTTAAAAGTGTTGAAGATCCTAATCTTAGAGATTTAGCATCCGAAGTATCAACAAAAGAAGTTAAGAGATTTTCACCTTCTAATCCGCGAGGTAAGGTTGTTGTATTAGATTTAGGTGTTAAGCTGAATATTTTGAGAAATTTAGTTAAAAGAAATTTGGAAGTAATTTTGGTACCATCTAATTTCAATTATGAAAAAATAATGGAATTTGAACCTAATGGAGTTCTACTTTCGCCCGGTCCTGGAGATCCAATAATATATGATAGTGCCATTGAAGTCAGTAAACAATTAATTAAAAATGATATTCCAACAATGGGAATTTGCTTAGGAAACCAAATTCTTGGATTAGCTGCTGGAGGAAAAAAATTTAAATTAAAATATGGTCATAGAGGTGGAAATAAAACGGTTATTATTCCAGAGACCGGGAAATGCTTAATCTCATCGCAAAATCATGGTTTTTGTGTAAAAGATTTTGAAAAAGGAGGTTTCCGAGAAATTCTTAAAAATATTGATGATGATACTAATGAAGGAATGCTTCACGAGAGTAAACCGATTTTTGGTATTCAGTATCATCCAGAAGCTTCACCAGGACCTTTAGATTCGCTATTTTATTTTGATAAATTCATCGAACTTATGGAGTTGTGATTTAAATACCGTTAGATAAAACAATAAAAAAAGCATTGGTTCTAGGTTCAGGAGGAATCCGCATAGGTCAAGCAGGTGAGTTTGATTATTCCGGGAGTCAAGTTTTAAAAGCTTTAAAAGAAGAAGGAATCGAAACAATCTTAATAAATCCAAATATAGCTACTATTCAAACTGATCCAGAATTATCAGATAGGGTTTACTTATTGCCCATCAATGTAAAATATGTTACAGAGGTTATTAAAAAAGAAAAACCGGATGGTATTTTATTAGCCTTTGGAGGGCAAACTGCTTTAAATGTGGGTGTAGAGTTATATGAGGAAGGAATATTAGAGAAATACAATGTAAGGGTATTAGGGACTCCGATTGAGGCCATCCAAGCAACCGAAGACAGAGATTTGTTTGTAAAAGCTATGAATGAATCGAAAGTAAAAGTATGTAAGAGTAAAGCGGTTTCTTCCTATAGTGAAGCGCTAAAAGCCAGTAAAGAAATTGGATTTCCATGTATGATACGCGTGGCATATACTTTAGGAGGAAGAGGATCTGGACTTTGTAATAATATGCGAGAATTTGAGAAAATGGCCAAGAAAGGGCTCGCACAATCAAGAATTAACCAGATCCTCATTGAAGAGAGTATATGGGGTTGGAAAGAAATTGAATATGAAGTAGTGAGAGATGCAGCAGATAATTGTTTTATTAATTGTAACATGGAGAACTTTGATCCTGTAGGTGTGCATACGGGAGAAAGTATTGTTGTTGCTCCCTCACAAACTCTCACGAATGAAGAATATCAGATGCTACGTTCTGCTTCTATCCGCGTGATCCGAAATCTCAGAATAATCGGAGAATGCAATATCCAATATGGACTCGATCCTTTTTCAAAAGAATTTCGCGCAATCGAAGTAAATGCACGTCTCTCTCGATCGTCCGCATTAGCCTCTAAAGCGACTGGATATCCTCTAGCCTATATAGCTGCTAAATTAGCAGTTGGTTATACCTTACCTGAGCTTAAAAATAAGATAACTAGTATTACTACTGCATGTTTTGAACCTGCTTTGGATTATCTTGTTCTTAAGATTCCACGTTGGGATTTAACAAAATTTCAAATGGTAGATCGGACTATTGGCTCTCAAATGAAATCAGTAGGAGAAGTCATGGCGATCGGTCGAACATTCGAAGAAGTCTGCCAAAAAGCGATACGAATGCTTGATATTGGAATGAAAGGTCTTGTTGCAAATAACATTGAGCCTATTGAAGATATTAACGAATTAAAATATGCATTAAACCATCCAACTGATTTAAGAATTTTCCGTATAGTAGAAGCATTTAAGCGTAATATTCCTATTGATGAGATTTATCGCTTATCGCGAGTTGATAAATGGTTCTTATATAAAATAAAG
>JBHLNT010000013.1:0-51367 GCA_048941265.1 Promethearchaeota archaeon | reverse complement strand
ATGGAAACTACTTTAGATATCGTGTTATCTTGGATTTTTTTTATAACAATTGGATTTTTCGGAAATTTTTTCGCTTCTCTCTCTAACGGAAATATCTACGCAATATATTCAGAAGTCTGCGTTCCCGAGGCGAGAAGCACTGCCAATTCATTAAATGGTTTGATGTCAAATATAGGCGGAATAATTGGTAATTTAATTGTTTCTGCCTTGATTATAAATGATTTAGAATTACTCCCATTTGCAATAGCTCTATTATTATTTATTTGGCTGTTATCATCAATTCTGTGGATTATTCCATTTATTTATTATCCAAAAGAATATAATGAATGCCGTGAACTAATGACCAAAAGAAGACTTGAGATGGAAAATAAAAATAAAAATTAATCGCCCTTATATTTACTTTGGCGTTTTCCAAAAAAGGCAGCCATCCCTTCTCTTAAATCTTTTGTTCCGAATGTTAAGAGTAGTTGATCCATATCCATATGCATGATGGCTTTATCTAAAGCAGAGCTAATATGATTTATACTTTTTTTTATCATTTGAGCTGGAATCGGTGGCATTGCTGCATATTCTTTGGCTATTTCGATGGCATGGTCGATTAATTTTTCTTTAGGGACTACTTCACTTAAAAATCCCCATTTTAATAGGGTTTTTGCATCATTATTTTTTCCTAAGATGACCATTTCCTTTGCATAAGTTGGTCCAATTAAATGCACAACCAGGGGAAGTGAATTCCAACTTAAATTCATTCCCAATCGACTCTCCGGAAATCCTGCATAGCAATTTTCTTCTCCTATTCTAAAATCTAAAGCTGCAGCAATACATGCTCCCCCTCCAAAAGCGCCTCCATTTATAGCTGCGATTGTAATCTGATCCATACTCTGAAGTTTATGAATCATCCGGGGGCCAATTTGATTAGCTCTTTGTCTGCCAAGTAAAGTTGGTTGAGGTTGCGATTGGGTTAAGTCTACCCCTGCACAAAAGTGTTTACCCGCACCCGTAAAAATTACAACTCGGGTTTCTAAATCAGTAAGAAATTCCTCAGTTACTTTTTCGATTTCCCTCATTAAGTCCAAATTGAGGGTGTTGAGTTTCATAGGACGATTGAAGGTAACGATCGCAATATGATCATCTTGTTTTTCTATAATAAGATTTTCAAATTCCATATTGATTCTTCTCAAAATTATTCAAAAAAATTGATTTAAAAAATGTTCTCTCATATTTAAATCGCAAAGTTATCAATTACTTAATGAGAATTTATTTGAAAAGTATAAAAAAAAATTTTAAAAAACTTCTGAAAAATCAATAGTTAGGAAGTAAAGGCAAATTATTCTCCAGATAATAGTTCTACGATGATTATAAAGATTCTTATTATTACATTTACCATGTCCAAAAAGATATCTATTACCGCGACCATCCAATAACCCTCTTCTATTGTATTTGGTAAATGGCTTCCATCCCATAAAATTACTGCGAAAAACCAGATTAAGACAAGGATACTCGTAATTAAAATATACGGATTATATCCAAATAATAATATTAATGAAAATTCTAATCCAATAAGTAAGAATCCAAAAAGTAATAATGGATAAATCCATCGTTGACTAATCCTATCTCTTAAAAATAGACCCAATATTAGTAATCCAATCGTTGCACCTATTCCTATAAAAAATGCCGCAAAAAAAATACCCAGTACCAAATCTAATGCAATTACAGCAGCAGCCCAGATAAGGATCGAAGAGCTTATAATCCCTGTAAAGATACTAGAAATAAAAAAGCTAATCATAGAAAACCAATTTTTCTTCATAAATGCCAAGATTATTGTTAATATCCAGAAAACAATGTATAATATTACTGATATAAATATAAGGATAGTAGATAATGGTATAGCACTTAAACCTAAAAAACCACTAAATAATAATGTGACCACAACCCAAATAATCATTCCTATTATAAGAACCGGCAGAGTCTTATACCAAAAATCATTCCCTAAAACACGTTGGCTCAATAAAATCATCCAATTATATTTTTATTTCGTTAAAATTCAGTAATATGAAATATATATCATTTTAGAAATATAAATTTACAATTTCTAAGAAAAAATAAAAATTTTATTAAATTTGCATATTAAATTTAATTTAATCTTTTAAAATTTTAAAGATCGCTCGAATAGTACCAAAAATTTTACGAAAGCGTGTAGTGAGGGCAAGGAATTAAAGAAAATATATGAAAGTGAAAAAACCTTATGTCAACTAAGACCATTATCTGAAATTATAAAAGAAAATAATATAGATCACATTGACTTATAAAAAATAGATGCTGAGAATTATGAAAAACAGATTCTTGGAGGTATTGCGCATAAATACTGGGAGATAATAAGACAAATTTCAATGGAAGTTCATGAACATATAAAAGGGGGTGAAAATCTCTTAAGCGAAATTATTGTATTATTAAATAATAAAGATTTTGAAGTTAAACTAGGAGAGGAAAACCTAAGCGCTAGATTATGAGTTTACATGATATATGCGAAGAAATTAAATTATTCCGATAATTAGAAAAATTAAAAAAGAGATTATCAGAACTCTATTTAACTAAATTCTCTTCCAACATTTTTTTATTTACTTCAACTCCTAAACCCGGTTTTTCTAGAGCTGAAACCCAACCTTTTTCTGCTTTTATCGGTTCTTCAAGCATTTGGTATTCATCAGGGATAAATGGAAACTCGCACCAATCGCATCGTGTTGACATGACAAGGTGAAGATTAGCTGCTAAAATATGCCCAAATCCAAATATATGTGGTATACAGCGAACTCCTTTAACCTCTGCCATCGCATCAATTTTTTTCAATTGCAGAAATCCCCCACTTCTGGTTACGTCTGGTTGTATTATATCGAAGCATTCTTTTGATAATATATCTTCGAATCGATAAATACCAAAATCGTTCTCACCGCCAGCGATTTCAATTGGTGATTTTTCCCTTATTTTCGCAAGTCCATTCAAATTATCGGTGGGAATAGGTTCTTCCAACCAGGTTACTCGATGTCTGGCACAAAGTTCAGCGATTTTAAGGGCTTCATTGACAGAATGGTACGCCGAATTTGCATCAACCATGATATCTATATCAGGAAATGCATCTCTTACATTCTTTATTAATTCTTCGTCCTTTTTAGGGCCATTTCCAATTCTTAATTTCACTGCTTCAAATCCCCCTAATTCGGGTTCTAAAGCAGCTTGTACTGCTCCAACAGCTGCTTTTGCAGAATATCCTCTGGGCATTGAGGCATATGCTTTAATTTTTTGTTTCCTACCACCTAATAGTTTGTAAATAGGTTGCTTAGTAGCTTTCCCTATAATGTCCCAACATGCTATCATAATAGCAGATGTAGATTGCGGGATTCCAAACATAATACGGTTACTATTTTGATATATCTCATGAAAGATCTCCTCGATCATGAATGGATCTTTTTTAATTACGAGTCTTTTTAAAGCTTCTTCAATAAATTGTTTTTGGGCTAAATTACTTAAATTCCAGTGGGATAGCGCCCAACCATCTATACCTTCATCAGTGATAATGTTTGTATATAATCCTGTTGCTTTAAACCTTGGCATTGAGCCAATTTTAATTTTAAAATCAAGCTCTAATAAATATGTTTTAACATCTGTTATTATCATCTTATTTCATTTAAAGATATTTTAATTGTTTATTATAAATTTATAGTTAAACTTTTAGAATAAGGATTATTAATTTTTTTGTTCCTATTAAATTCAAATTAATACTAAATTTGGTACCCATTGGTCGGCCCTAAAGACTCTAAATTCTTAGAAGAGAGACATATCAAAGAAGTATCTATAGTCTATGTGTTATATTTTGATGAAGCAAGAGGACATATCCCACTTTTAGTTTATCCGGACGATAAGTACATGGAAGACAAAAAATTTATGCGCCCGATTAAATATCATAGCATCTGGTTTTTATCTTCTGATGACCTATCTGCTTTAGATCATATAGATTTAGAATATAAGGGATTTACCTATTTTGGGAAGAAGTTTCTTACCACATCGAAACGCAAAAAAAGAAGGGCGGGTCTTGAAGAAGAAACCCCTGAAACCATTGTAATAATTGTATCTCTGCCAAATGATATTGTAATTTTTGGAGATGGTCTCATCCGAAAATTAACTAAAACAATTCAGGATAAGTTTGGTGAGAAATTATATAAAATTATTGAATGCGAAATTGCGAAGGAACAAATAATTAAAACCGAAAAAATAAAGACTTGTATTCAAGAGGGAACCGAGATAAAAGAAGAGTTAAGAACTTTAATTGCTCAGATAACGGATGATTATTTTGCTTCAGTAGTAAAACAAAAAGATTCTACTTCAATTAAACAACAAAAGGCTATTTCATTTCTCTCCCTTATAGGATATGATATATCCCATATTATAAGTGGTGTTAGTGATTTTTCATTTTCAAACATTAAATTATTCGATCCATCAAAGTCTGATAAAACTGAATTAGCACTTAAAGCCCCTCTTTCAATATCGAGCATCTATATAATCAAAGATAGTAACGAATTAGAAATAATTGTACAAAATAAAACTGAAAAGGAATTTCATAATGTAAGAGTTAAAATCACTCATGTGAAAGAATTTTTTGAAAAAGAAATAATGGATCAATTAATCGATATCTGGTTTCCCAAGGAAGAACTCTTATTTATTACACCTATTTTACCTCAAATTAATGAATACCTCTTTTTTATTATTGATGATAAAAATAAAGATAAATTACTCTCAAAAAAAATTGATATAAATTTATTAAGATAAAAAATTATAAAAAAAGGGAAAAAATATGGAAGAGCAAGACGAAGAATATATTAATAAACATGATATCATAATTAGAAATTATCGAACTTCTGATTATCAAGCAACCTTAGAAATTTTAAGACAACTCCATAATATATATGATATCGGTTTAAACGAGGAAAGATGGAAAGAATCATCTGGTCTCCGTCAGTTTAAACCAAATCTAAAGAGAATTACCCTCATAGCCGAATATCAACCTGCTGGTGAGGTTGTTGGAATGGGCATGCTTGAGGCAGTAAAAAATAATTTGGGACAATATATCGGCTATTTGGATAACTGGGCTACAAAAAAAGAATATATTGGCAAACGTGTTGGTGAAATTCTTGCAAAAAGAGCAATATATATTTTAAAATCTTGGGGTTGCGAATCTGTACGTATTAATATCGGTTATCATGCAGATAAAAAATTAATAAATGTTATTGGAAAGGTAGGATTCAATCCAATACTTATTGTGCTTGAGAAAAAAATAACTGAAGAAGATTAATCCTAACTTTCTTTTTTTAAAATTTTTTAGCTTTTATTTAATTTATGTCATAGTTGTATATCATTTTTCTTAATTTCTGAAAATTATCAGTTGAAATTTAATAATTTTCGTAATTTTGTTCTCATTTAAATCATAAGAAATATTTTTAAACTTAATCATTTCAACTTTATATAATTTAAAATTTTTAATAAAAAAATAATCAATAAAAGGGTAAAATATTAACATGATTGGAATTAAAGCCTTCGGGGCTTATTTGCCTAGATATTTGCTACCGAGAGAATTGATTAGTAAAGCTTGGGATTTCCCTGCGGTTCCCGGCACTAAAGCAGTAGCGAGTGCGGATGAAGATTCTATAACCATGGCTGTAGAAGCGGGATTAGATTGCTTGGTTGGGATCGACCCTAAGAGTATTGATGGTTTATACTATGCTACCACAACTCAAGTCTATACAGAGAAAGATTCAGCATCACTTATTGCTACAGTATTAGATTTAAGGGAAGACATTATCACCACAGACTTTACAGATTCTTTAAAAGCAGGAACTACTGCTGTATGTAGGGCAGTAGATACTATAAAAGCAAATAAAGATATTAAGAGTATCCTCATTATAGCTGCAGATACTAGAAAACCTGAGCCCTCAACCATGTGGGAATTTGGATTCGCTGATGGTGCCGCAGCGTTACTTATTGCTGATGAGGAGGTATTACCTCTCTCAATAGAGGATTATTATTCTGTTTCGGCAAATTCAACCGGACCTTGGAAAAGGACTGAGAAAGATCCTTTTATAAGAACATTTGAAGTAAAAATGGACGCTCAAATTTATTCCGAATGTCTAACAAAAGCCATGTCTGGACTGTTAAAAAAGAGTAATCTAAAACCTGAAGAGATCGGAGTCGCTGCTTACTACTATAATAATCCAAGATTACATGGCAGGATAGCAAAAATGATGAAATTTGCCGGGGGAGTTGCTCAAGATAGTGTATTTTTTCAGTTGGGTGATCTTGGAACCCCTATGCCTTTTATACTTCTAATTTCAGCATTGCGGAGACCAAAACCCGATGCTAAAGTGATTCTTGCGGGTTTTGGTGACGGAGCTGATGCGATCTTAATGCAAATTCGCGATAAAAATATGTTAAAGGATGTGAATAAAAACAGGATGGGAGTTGCTGCTCATCAAAAATCAATGATTACTATCAATAATTATGATTGGTACATCGACAATAAGGAACTTCTCGAAAAAGATAGATATTCTAGAAAAAGTTCGGCCGTTATCCATTGGCGGGAGACCCCTTCTATTTATAAAATGTATGGAATTAAATGTAAGAGCTGCGGTACAATACAATATCCCCAGCAGTTCCGATCCTGCTATAAATGCAGGGCCGACGACCAATTTGAACCCGTAAAACTTTCATTAAAAGGCACAATTTTTACCTATACTCTAGATCATCTTGTAGGTGGAAACTATTATGATACACCTGTACCAAGATGTGTTATTGATCTTGATGGGGGCGGTAGAATCTTGTTAAATATGACCGAAATTGAAAAACCACAAGAAAATGTACAAATAGGCATGCGTGTTGAATTAACTTTCAGAAAACAACACGAAAGCGCCGATTTTGTCAATTATTATTGGAGTTGTAGACCAGAAAGAGGTAGAAAATAAAGGAGGGATAAAAATGGTTAAAAAGGGAATTGCGAATCAAGTTGCCATAATTGGATGTGATATGACCAAATATGGTGAATTATGGGATAAAAGTCAATATGATCTTCTGTTTGAAGCTGTTCAAGGCGCTAATAAAGACGCTGGAATCGTTAAAGACGATATAGATGCTGCCTGGTGTGGAATATTTTATTATTTTACTGGTATGTCAGGGGCAACCGTCGAAGATATGTTAAGATTAGACGGCAAGCCGGTCACCAGAACTGAAAATTACTGTGCATCTGGTATGGATGCGTTTCGTAATGCTTGTTTTGGAGTTGCAAGTGGAGCTTATGATGTAGTGCTTGCCTGTGGTGTAGAGAAATTAATGGATGAAGGAAGTTCTGGGTTACCTGGTTTTAAAATTTTTGGACATCCGGTATTACCTATTCCTTCTGCTCCTGCAATGTTCTCCATGGCTGCAACCAGAAGTTTTCACGAATATGGGTGGACCAAGGAAGATTTAGCCCGTGTTGCTGTTAAAAATCACAGCAATGGCGTTCATCATCCTAAAGCTCATTTTCGCAGCGAAATTACAATTGAGCAGGCAATGCGCGCTCCTATGATTGCTGATCCTCTTGGAAGATTTGACTGTTGTGCTATGAGTGATGGTGCAGCTGCTCTTATATTAACAAGAGTGGAAGATGCTCCTAGCTACGCTCATGGTGATAACTATATCGTTGTAAAAGCTAACGCGATATCATGCTATACAAATACTCCATGGTATATTCCCCCAGGCGCCGTGGGTTGTGATTTTACTCATTTTCCTGCAACAGAGAAGGCAGCCGCAATGGCTTATAAAGAAGCAGGTATTACAAACCCCAGAAAGGAAATTGATTTAGCAGAAGTTCATGATTGTTTTACCATAACTGAGTTGTTAAACTGCCAAGATTTACAATTTTGCGAACGAGGACAAGCAGCAGAGGAGTTAAAAAACGGAACTTTTAATTGGGATGGAGAAACTGCTGTAAATCCCTCCGGAGGATTAAAATCCTTCGGACATCCCATCGGAAGTACTGGCTGCCGAATGTTAACTGAAGTGACTAAACATCTTCAGAACCGTGCCGAGGGCAGACAAGTTCCTGATGCGAAAATTGGTTTAGGACATAACCTTGGTGGGGCATTTAGTGTTTGTAGTGTAAGTATTCTAGGACAAGCAAAATAAATTTTAATATTAACTCTCTTTTTCTTTTTTCTTTTTTTTTATTTGATCTTTTTTATTATTAGAATTATCTCTCTCTTCATCGTTGTCGATTATAGGGATTTTGTGAATATACCCTTTGAAAATGATATAATGGTAATTATTATTATTTGCCATGAGTTCTTAAAATAATACGATTAGGTTTAAATAATAGGAGGGTTTGAAATTTGAGAGTAAATTAATTACTTATTAGTATTTAAATTTGGAACTAATCTTATATTTAATAAAATTAAATACATACAATATCTAATCTTATCTAATTTAAAAAAGAGGAAAAGTGGAAAAATTGCCAAATTGTTATTTATATGATAAAACTGCCGAATTAATGTGTCTTAAACGCAATAGTGATATGTGTAAATTTCATTTTCAAATGGGTATGTGCACTGAGTGTTATGAAAAAAGATTAAAACAAGTTAGGATGGTAATTACTGCTATTATTATTCTTGCTTTAATTGGAATTCCTATCATCATATTTAGTTTATTTTTTCTTTAAGTAATATTAAGGGGCGATTATGAATTTAGTTTCTCAATTCATTTAAATCAGATATAAATATAACTATATGAATTTATATAGATCCCCTACCAATTATCTTATAGCACTTAGGACAATAATTAATAAATATTGATTTAAAATCTAAAAATACTATGCCTGAATGTATTTTTTGTGGTAAAGATGCGGGTTATTTACCTTTTCTATGTAAATTTTGTGGTATGACCTTTTGTATAAAGCATAGATTACCTGAGAATCACAATTGTCCTTTCGATCTCAGATCAAAAGAGGGTATTTCTGATAAAAACTATATTCTTTATCAAGATGCGTTTGAATTAATGAATAATGAACTAACGGTGGATAAAATTTTCTATTATGTGCAATCTAAACAATTAAATAAAAACCAGGCCACAGACCTTTTAGGATCGTTTCTTGAAAATAGTAATAAAGTAGAAGTGAGAAAAATTTGTCTTATGGCCATCAAGCTGCTTGAACTTAAGAATGATATTATCTATCAGATTCTTGAAAACTGCCTATTTTCTGACGAAGACATAGAAGTTAAGCGAGTAGCAGCTCGCGTATTAGCATCTAATTTTCCTATAAGGAGCAAGGACGCCTTAAAATGGGCTTATGAGCACGATAAAAACCTTTCATAAACGACAAATTAAAAAATTGATATAGTCAATTGGTTTTAAAATCATTGACTATGTATTTAAACTACACGAGATTTTAAATTCAAATCTAATGTAAAAAATTATATAATTAGGGGTTTTAATGATCAAAAAATATCGTTCTGGAAAAATTAAGCTCCCCATTTTTGAATATAGTTGGTCGAAAGAAATAGATAAAGAAGAGCCTAATATCATGGTAATTCAAGATCAAATTGATACTTTTATATTCGTAATTCAAAAAAAAGAGAATTTTAAGATAAGTGATCTACGTAATGAATTTAAAACATTTATAAAATTAATGATCAGACGTGGACACTTAACAAGATTAGAAGAAAATTATCAAGATAAGTTTTTAGAAATAACTAAATTTGTAAAAGAATATTGGCAGGAAAAGGGCTAAAAGCAAAAATAATTAATATTACTGATACATTAATCCTTTATATTTATTATATAATTCTTTAATAAGAGCTTGGAATGCGTTTATAACTCCATCTCCAGTCTTAGCAGAAGTTTTATAATATCCAATAAAACCTCTCTTCTTCATCAATTTTAAAACTTTTTTTTCTTTGAGTTTCTTGGTATCAACTAGATCAACTTTATTTCCTAATAATACAGTTGGTAGATCACCGCAATATATTTTAATATCCTCATGCCACTCATCTATATGTTCAAAGCTTTTTTTTCCATGATTAGAGTCTTCAATGGAATATACAACAATGGCTCCTCTACTCCCTTGATAAAATGCAGGTCGTAAGAAATGAAAAGTATCTTGTCCAGCGATATCCCAAAAGAACAATTCAATTTTGTCTCCATTTACATCATCTTGATAACTTGATAATTGGGCACCTATTGTTTGAATATAGTCTTCTTGAAAGGTGCCCTGTGTAAACTTCTTAATTAATGATGTTTTTCCTACTGCGGCATCTCCAACCACGACTATTTTAAAAACAAACTTGTCTTTATTATCAGTCAATAGATCACACTTCTGGTTTTTTTATGAAATTTTAAATATTTACAAAACAAATTATTTTTTAATTAAAGTTAGATAATATTTATAAAAAAAATCTTTTCTTTCTTAAATAATTTATAAGACTATCTTCTTAGATATTTATTTGCTGGTATTAATTTTAAAAAATTAATTGAAAAGAAAAAATGAGGTAAATCTTTTAGAGTAAAAAGGGGATTTATTATGCCAGAAAGATTGAGTTCAAATATGGAAGTTTATTTTGGTTTGATTGGGGCTCTTACAACCGCAATTTGTGTATTTATTGCTGCATTTCTTACTCCTGATTATGATTTTACAAGAAATTATGTAAGCGATTTAGGGGGCATGCAATTTAAATCTTTATTCAGTATTGGTTTTGTAATTGGCGGTTCGCTAGGTATTCCATTCTTCATATATCTCGAAAGAGAATTGATTAATGTCAATCATTCTGTCAGAAGGCTTGCAACAGGGGCATCTATCTTTACATCTGTCTGCGTTGCTTTAGTTGGAATTATTCCAGACGAAACATATTTAGATATTTTTCTCATTTTTCATAATTTCGTAGCATCTATTGCTTTTATAGGCTCCTGTATTTATATTACTCTTTATAGCTATTTAATGTACATGGGTCCTAAATCAAAACTTTATACAGGGCCAATATTCAAAAAAGTCTTAGCTTATTATGGATTTAGCATTAATATTGCCTTAATTCTATTTTATATTACATGGTCATCTATAATAGAATGGATATTATTCGTCCTTATTTTCTTGTGGGTTGTTATCACAGCTATCACCTTATTGGAATTTAGGTTCTTTAATATAGCAGGAGTTTATTATCGACGTGGAAAATTTCCCGAAGCACTGGAACGATTTGAAGAATCTTTAAAGATTTTAAATGATCTGGACATAAAAGAACATCCGATAGCAGAAACAATTAAAGAAAATATTGAATATCTCAAGAAAAAGGTTAAATAAAAACTATAATACTTTGTTTTTGAATTAACCTTCACATATTTTATTAGAAAGTTATAATGTTTTAAAATTCATTACAATAAAAATTAAAATCGATAATTTCTCATTAAATTCTAACAATGATACTATTCAAAATAAATACCCATCTCTGCTTAAAATTAGAAAATAACAAAACAAATATTTATGTTAACAATAAATTGTTTATACACTGTAAATCTCTCTTATTAACTATTTCTAAGAATAAATTTGAGTCCGATTCCTTAGTAAATTCAATTGATGATCTCTTAGAATTATCCGATAATTCTTTTGAAATTCAAGATCATATTCCTTCATCATTAACACCAGAAGCTTGGTTTTGGGGGCATTGCTCAAATTTGCAAGTATGGTATGAAGGGAATTATAATACACAGCTACTTGATAGTAATTTAGCATTCCCCTTATTAAAAAAATTAACTGAAGCAGGTGATACACGAGCAAAACAAGTTTTTAAAGATGAAATTGCGAAACGATTTGAAAAAGGAAATTTAAACTCTATTATATATCTGCTTGAAAACGATTATTTATCTTATTTAAATAAAGAAGAAATAGAATGCCTCTTAGATCAAACAGCTTTTAATTTAACTACTAATATAGTTATTGAGCTTCAGTCTATATGGAGTGAAATTTTGGAAAGTAAGTATTGGAAACTTGCCGAAATAATTGATATTCTCTTGTTTTTTGCCTTAAAATATGATATTAAATATATTTTTCACATAATTGAAGCTTTGCCAGAAAAATTAAAAGAAGATTTTGTAAAAAAAATAATCCTTCACTTAAATTATAAAGAATTTAGACATTATAAAATACCATACGGGTGGTATTTTTCCTTTTTTGAAAAACTTCTAAATTATATCCATATTAATTATCCTAAAATCTTTAATGATCTAAATTTAATAGATAGTGGATATCTTAATGGTGCTCTTTCTTTAGATGAGAAATTTGCTATTGGTACTATATTCTCCAGATCATCTAATAATTCATTGTCATTATATTAATTTAATATTAATAATAGTGATAAATAATATTGTCAAAAACTATTTAATTTTAAAATAATTTGTTTTAATTATGAGTAATACTGAGTTTAATCAGTTCAAGGGGAATGTTAATACTGAACGAATTCGATATATTGCTGATCCTCAGTTAAGAAATATTGTCAATGTCTCTATCGCTCTTGCGAGACCACTTCTGGTAAAAGGGGAACCCGGTACCGGAAAAACGTTATTGTCTCATGCTATAGCAGAGGCCCTCGGTAAACGTTTAATTATTTGGAATATAAAAAGTACTACAGAAGCAATTGATGGCTGCTATATGTATGATACAGTCCAGAGATTAAATGACAGTCGATTTGGATGCGAGGATAGGAATGTTGAAAACATTAAGGATTACATTACTCTTGGACCTCTAGGTGAAGCATTTGTATCAGACGAACAAGTTGTTCTTTTGATTGATGAAATTGATAAGGCAGATATCGAGTTTCCGAATGACCTTTTGCAGGAGCTTGATGTAATGGAGTTTTATATTAAAGAGACAAAAGAATTCGTGAAGGCTAAATATAGACCGATAGTAATCATTACGTCTAATAATGAAAAAGAATTACCCGATGCCTTTTTACGGAGATGTGTATTTCACTGGATTGAATTTCCATCAAGAGAATTTATGGCTGAAATTTGTAAGCTGCATTATCCAAATCTGAAGCAAAACTTGCTTGATCAATGCTTAAAACATTTCTATATGCTAAGAACGATAACCAAGCTTAGGAAAATGCCTTCAACTTCTGAATTATTAGATTGGATTGGAGTTTTATTAAAGTCGGGTATAAGTATTGAAGAATTAAAGAAAGGAATACCCTTTCTTGGTGTTCTCCTTAAAAAGGAAAAGGATTTGGAAATTGCTGTAGAAAAAGCTAAATTTCCATCTTAAAACTTCATTTTCTAAAAATATTAAATTTTAATTCAAAATCAACATCTAAATCTTTATTCAATTTACCTAACATAGTGAGATTAGTAATAAAAAGGAATAAAACCATCATAAAATTTGGAAAAAAAATATAAACTTCAATAATATAAATACAGCCCTTATTCTTTTTTTTTCTAGTTATTACTTATTGCTATAATTAGGATTCGGGATTTTAAACTTATGTTTGCAAAAAGGACACGTAGTTTTTATTATAGATTTAGTTTCAGTTGTAAATGCAGAAAAGGTTCCTTTACACTTTGGACATACTATTCCCATTTTTTTTCTCCACTATTTTTAATTATTAATTTAATCAGAACTTTTTGTGGGTAATACTTTTTAAGTGGTAACCCATTTTTTTTTATTTAATTATTTTGTAAAAGAATAGATGGCTTATAAAAACTTTTAGATCTCTTGCATTCTTGGTACATGAATTATTATTCTATATAAGAAATAACCGAGAAAGAAATGGCATGCCACCCAAAATTAGTCAAACATCCCTAAAATACATAGAAGGGAGATTATAACTTATTTTTACACTCAATCTTTCTTATCAGTATTCTATTTTTTTATTCCCTACTATTAAAATTCGCAATCCGAGGATAGAGTGTTTGATGCAATACTTATTCTTGACCCCGATATAAAAGAAAATGGAATTGGAAATTGCTCTAAAAAAAGCTAAATTTCCATCTTAAATTCTTATATCTTTTTTATCTATATTATCTCTTGAGAACACTTCAGGATGCTTCTTTATATCAAATAAAATTAAGAAAAAAAGCAAAACAGTTGTAAGTGCACAAGTTATTCCTATAAGAGAATAAGAATCCACTTGTATTCCCATTATTGTCACCATCCAGAGGTCTAAATACCAATAAGCTAAAATTGGAGCCGAAATTTGAGCAATCGACATCATATTTACAGCATAGCCCGATACAATGCCTTGATTTTCCTCATCAACACCTTCAGCTAAATTGGTCATCAATATGGAACGAATAAACATGTGAGCAAAAATGTAAGGAAAAATGAAAAGATATATCCACCAAAATTCAAATAAAAAGGGATATATAAGAAAAAGCGCAATCCAGATCATCAATGCAACTAAGATCATTGCTTTTTCGCCAAATCTTTTTATTAAGGGTTTAATTAATAATCCACCGGTAATCATCATTATAATACCTGCTATTGATGCAAATAATCCAATCATGGCTACATTTACTCTATATCTCAATGTCAAAACGAGAGGAAAACTTGAATTTATCATAATAAATGCAAAAATAACAAGAAAAAGTTCAATCAATCTATAAATTACAATTTTTGTGAGAACTTGGCGGGATTTCCCACGATTTTGAGCTTTAAAAGCTTCTCTTTTCTGACGTAAATCATGGATTCGCTTTTTAGGCATACTTTCTTGAAGATATCTAAAAGTGAATATAATTGTAAATAGAGAGAGAAAACATGCAACATATACGGGGTATCGCCAATTTAATACTCCAAGTAATCCCCCAATCGCAGGACCAAAGATCATTCCAAAGGCCATTGATCCTGTGATTTTACCCATTTCAGCGGATCGTGTTTTAGGATCTGTAATATCAATGATATATGCTCTTATTATTGGGATCTGACCACCAAAAATACCATCAACAATTCTGGATATAAATACCATAGTAAGTGAATCAGAAAAGCCTAAAATCATAAATGCAGCCAGTGTACCTAGTTGAGATACAATTAAAAAAGGTTTTCTCCCAAATTTATCACTTAATTTACCCCAAATCGGAGCAAAAATAAAGGCTGCCAAAGCATTTGATGCAATCAACAGACCAATCATAAAATTTGTAGCACCAAAAGAAGTTTGAGCGATTAAAGGCATAAGAGGTAATATCATGGAGTATCCAAGTACATCTATGAAGATAGCCATCATAATTGTAAGTTGTGCGGCTTTATGGTCAATTTGATATCTATCCATTTTTTCTTTATGATCTAAACCATTTGACGAATTCTGTGGTCTTAAATTTTTATTAGGCTCATCTGCCATTTTTATTCTATCAGATTTTTTTCACTTACTAAATAATATATGATAAATTATAAATATTAAATAAATTCATTGTTTCTTTTAAACAAATTATTGGATAATTTACCCAATGAACTTAATCTATAATCCTAAAAGCAAACTAAAAATTTATACTTTATATGAAAGATTTCCAAAATGCAATGGAAAGCATTGAGAAAGCTAAAAAAGTTGCAGAAAAATGTCTATTTCGTCCTAAATTCCATTTTTTGGCACCAGCGAATTGGATGAATGATCCTAATGGTCCTATTTTTTATAAAGGGGAATATCATCTTTTTTATCAACATAATCCATATGAGGATAATTGGGGCATTGTGCATTGGGGGCATGCAAAAAGTAAAGATTTAGTCCATTGGGAACATCTCCCTATAGCGTTAGTTCCTTCAAATGAGTTAGGTGAAGAACATTGTTATTCTGGATGTTGTGTTAATAACAATGGGATTCCTACCATTATCTATACCAGTATTGGTCCTAAAAGATTGAACTCTACAAGTGCAGAACAATGGCTTGCTACAAGTTTAGATGATATGATAACTTGGCACAAATCACCTCATAATCCTATAATGACTTTAGGCTTGCATAGAGAATTAGATGTCCGAGAATGGAGGGATCCCTATGTTTGGAAGGAAGGAGAATATTGGTATATGACTTTAGGAGGACACATTCATAATACTCAAACAGGAATTGCATTAATCTATCGATCTCGCGATCTTTTGCAATGGGAATACTTAAACCCTCTATGTCAAGGGGAAATAAAGGATACAATGACAGGTGTAAACTGGGAATGTCCTAATTTTTTTTCTCTTGGAGATAAACATGTATTAATAATATCCCCTCATAAAAAAGTTATATATGCTATAGGAAGCTACATAAATCATAAGTTTCTGCCTGATAATTGGAGATATTTAGATCATGGCCGAGTATTTTATGCTCCAAACACTATGTTTGATAAAAAAGGAAGGGTAATCATGTGGGCTTGGATAATGAATGGAGGATCAGGGGGTTGGAATGGTTGTATTACTTTACCCCGTATTTTAAGTTTAGATCATGACAAAAGATTGAAATTTACTCCTGTTCCTGAACTTCAAATCCTACGAGAATCTCATATTCACCTGGATAATATAAATTTATCACCTCAATCGAGCAATATGCTGGGAAATTTTTCTGGTAAATGTTTAGAAATTATAGCAGAATTCGAAGTAGATCAGCTAACCTCATTTGGTTTTAAAATCTTCAAATCTAAAACTTATAAAGGATTCGAAACTATCGGTTATGATATGGTGAAAAAACAGCTCTGGGCAGGCAAAGAAAAAGGTATAATTAAACTTCCTCTGGATAATAAAAAAATTAAATTCCATATATTTTTAGATAAATCTGTAGTAGAGGTATATTTAAATTATATTGAATGTTTAACCAGCCGAATTTATCCGAAATCGGAGGAATCAGAGGGTATTGATTTATTTACTACTAAGCATATAATAAAACTTAAAACTCTAGATATTTGGAAGATAAAATCAATATGGGAATAAAATAGTTGAAGTTGTCATCTTCTTTATGGAAAAGATTTTTAATATCTGAAAATAAATTATTATAATATTTTTTTAATTTAAACTAAAAATGATAATTTAGTGAGAAAAGATGGATTTACCAGATTATATAAAAAACCGGATTTGGAAGGATTATATGCCCCCCGGCCTCACTTTAGAAATAGATCTTCCAGAAGATTTTTCCTTAAGAGATGTCTTTCAAATGGGAGCTGACGATTACGGTGATAAGGTAAACATGATGTTCGCAGGGAAGGAATATACGTTCAAGGAGATATATGACCTAACTATAAGATTTGCTAATGGGCTGCTAAAATTAGGAGTTCAAAAAGGAGATGTAGTGGCAATTTGGCTACCTAATTGCCCTCATTTTCCTATAAGTTATTTTGCCACCTTAAGTATTGGAGCAATTGTAACCGCGATTAGTCCGTTATATGTAGCACGGGAAATGGCCTATCAGGTTAAGGATTCAGGAGCGGAATTCGTAATCGTAATTGATAGATTTATAAAACAGTTTAAGAGGGCAGAAAAAGAATTTGAGCTAAAAAAAACAATTATCGTAAATATAGAGGGCGGAGTACCTGATGAGCCCGAAACGGATAAATTTGTCCATTTTAATACACTAATGAATGAAAATCCCGAACCTAAACCCCTTCCTGAAATTAAGTTTAATCCCAAGGAAGACGTTGCAGTTATTCAATATACTGGAGGAACTACGGGACTTCCGAAAGGTGCCGAATTATCTCATTATAACATCGTCTCAAATATTTTGCAAATTAAGCAGGTTTCTGAGTATATGAAAGAGAATTACTTAAAGGAAGATATAGTTTCTATTTCCGTACTTCCCTGGTATCATATATATGGCCAAACCTGTGAGGTAGCCCTTGCTCCATTTATTGGATCGAAAGGATTCATCCTTCCAACCTTTGATATAGGAAGAATCTTCGAAATAATGAAAAATGAAAGACCAAATACGATGCTTGGTGTCCCTACTATGTTTCTCAATCTTTTAAATGTACCCCAAGCTAAAGATATTGACTTTTCGTGCTTAAAGTATGTAAATGTCGGGGCAAGTGCTATGCCAATTGAGGCAGCAAAAGAATGGGAAAGAAGATCAGGATTTGCAATGGGAGAAGGCTACGGACTTAGTGAAACTAGCCCTGGTGTCACTAACTCCCCTCCATGGGCAAAAAAGAAGGATGGTAGTTGCGGTACGCCAATGGCAAGTACTTTAGTCGGAATAATTAATGAAAAGTTAGAATTTTTACCAATAGGAGAAGCAGGTGAACTCGTTGTAGCAGGCCCTCAAGTTATGTTAGGATATCATAATAGACCAGAAGAAAATAAGCTCGTCTTTTTTGAAGCGGGAGGGTATAGGTGGTTAAGAACTGGCGATTTTGCCAGACTTGATGATGAAGGGTATATTTTTATATTAGACCGGGTTAAGGATTTAATTAAATATAAAGGACACAGCGTTTATCCTAGAGAAATCGAGGAAATTCTCTATGAACATCCCGCAATTCAGGAATGCAGCGTAATTGGAGTAAAGGATCCTGTTAAGGGAGAAGATATTAAAGCATATATCATCCTTAGGAAAGAATACCAAAAAAAAATCACAGAACAAGAAATTATTGATTGGTCTAAGGAGAATTTAGCCGCCTATAAGTACCCCCGAATGGTAGAATTTGTTCGTAGTTTGCCAAAAAGTGCAATTGGTAAGGTTTTAAGAAAAGATCTAAGAGAAAAAGAAGAAAAAAAGAAAAAAAAGTAAGTAAATTTTTTTTATAATTTTATATATTGAATTTAGGCAATGATGGGAAATTAAATATAATATCAATATAAATTTAGATCTTGAAAAAAATAGAAATTAATTTGGATTAATAAATATCATTTTTCTACTGTCACTTTATATGGAGGAGAAAGTAAGATTTTTTAATCTCTCATCACGAAATTATAATAATATATTTAAATTTATAATAAATTTTAACAGAGTGGTGATCAATAATGAAATTACCAAAATATATTAAAAAACGATATTGGAAAGATTATCTACCAGCCGGTATGACATTAGAAGTTGATATCCCTGAAGATATGACACTAATTAATGTCTTTGAAAATGGAATTAAAAACTATGCAGATAAAATTTGCATGGTATTTGGTCCAAAGGAATTTAGTTATAAAGAATTAAACCAGCTAACTATAAGATTTGCCAATGCTTTATCAAAGTTAAATATAAAAAAAGGGGATATCGTAGCTATATGGCTTCCTAATTGCCCGCAGTTTTCCATAAGTTATTATGCAATATTACTTAATGGGGCGAGCTTAACAGCAGTCAGTCCTTTATTTGTAGCAAGAGAACTGGCTTATCAAGTAAAAGATTCAGGAGCAAAATTTTTGATCATTCTTGATAGATTTTTTCCTCAATATGAAAAAGTAAAGGATGAGTTACCTTTGGACAAGGTAATAGTCGTTAATATTGAGGGAAAAACTCCAGAGGTTCCTGAAAATGATAAAATAGTTCATTTTAATACATTAATGGGACAGGATCTTGAGCCTACTCTGATTCCCAAAGCAGAGATTAATCCTAAACAAGACATTGCAGTAATTCAATATACTGGAGGGACAACGGGACTCCCAAAAGGAGCATGTTTATCTCATCATAATATTGTAGCAAATATTTTACAAATTAAACAAATCTCTGATTATATGAAAGCGACTTATCTTAAAGAAGACATAAAATCGATTTGTGTACTTCCATGGTATCATATATATGGACAAACTTGTGATCTTGCTCTTGCTCCCATGACTGGTGCAAAAGGATATATTTTTCCTACCTTTGATATGGAAAAAATTTATGAATTAATGAAAAATGAAAGACCAAATACAATGCTCGGAGTACCAACAATGTTCATTGGTCTCCTAAGTCATCCTGCCGGTAAAGATATAGATTTTTCTTGTTTAAAGTTTGTCAATGTAGGAGCAAGTGCGATGCCTATTGAAATGGCTAATGCATGGCAGAAAAGAACAGGATTCGCAATAGGTGAAGGATATGGTCTTAGTGAGACTAGTCCCGGTGTGACTAATTCTCCACCTTGGGCAAGAAAAAAACCTGGAAGCTGTGGACATGCGGATGCCAGCACCTTAGTGGGAATAATTAATGAGAACTTAGAATTTTTACCTATAGGAGAAGCAGGCGAATTCGTAGTATCAGGTCCTCAGGTTATGTTAGGTTATCATAATAGACCAGAAGAAAACGAAAAAGTCTTTTTTGAGGCAGGTGGATATAAATGGCTTAGAACTGGAGATTTTGCTAAATTGGATAAAGAAGGCTATATTTACATCCTTGATCGTGTCAAAGACTTAATAAAATATAAGGGTCACAGTGTTTATCCTAGAGAAGTTGAGGAAATTTTATATGAACACCCCGCAGTTCAAGAATGCAGCGTAATTGGAGTAAAGGATCCTGTTAAGGGAGAAGATATTAAAGCATTTATCATACTTAAAAATGATTATATTGGAAAAATAACTGAAAATGAAATTATTGAATGGTCTAGAGAAAATTTAGCTGCTTATAAATATCCGAGGATGGTGGAGTTTGTTAGCAGCTTACCAAAATCTGCCATAGGAAAAGTACTTAGACGAAGTCTTAGAGAAAAAGAAGAAGAAAAAAGCAATTAATTAAATAATTTTATTTTTTTTGGATTTTAAATATTAATTAAAATATACTTTATTCCTAAGATATATAAATTTTTAATTTCTTTTGACATAGACAAAAATTATTTAATTCTCACTAATTTCATTAATTATCTTAGATGTTTGTTGAATATTTTTTTTATCTGAAACAGAGGCTTCCGGTTAGTATCACCGAATATATGACTTTAATGGAAGCGCTAAATCAAGGTCTAATTGGAAATATGGTCGAATTTTATTACATTTCTCGATCAATTTTATGTAAAAATGAACATCATTTTGACTTATATGATATAGCTTTTGTAAATTTTTTTAAAGACGCGGGACTAAAATTTCCTGACGAAATAAAAGAAGAGTTATGGAAATGGTTAGAGAAAAACGTGAAAATATTACATCTTCCTTTTGATCTAGGACAATGGTCTCAATATTTTAATTCAGAAGATTTAGAGAAGCAATTTAGAAAATTATTAGGAGAACAAGATAAGGAGCATAATTTCGGAAATAAGTGGATTGGGACTCAAGGAACATCCCCTTTCGGGCATTCGGGTCAAAATCCTATGGGAATAAGAGTTGCAGGTGAATACGGTATGTATACCGCTATTAAAATTGCCCAAAAGAGAATTTTTAAAGATTACAGAAAAGATTTAACCCTTGATACACGTCAAATAAAAGTCGCTTTAAAACGACTTAAGAAGTTAGATGATATTGGTAAAAAGGACGAATTAGATCTTGATAAAACTATTGATGAGACATGTAAGAATGGTGGAGATATTGAACTAATCCTCAAAAAAAGAAGAAAAAACAACGTAAAAATTGTGCTTTTAATGGATGTTGGGGGAACAATGGATCCCTACATTCATATGGTCAATCTCCTATTCTCCGCAGCTTATAGTTTATCCCACTGGAAAGATTTTAAGTATTTCTATTTTCATAATTGTATTTATGATAAATTATACTTTAATGCTCGTCGTAATGTAGACGAATCAATGGATTTCGAAGAGTTCTTAAGGAAATATGATAGTTCATATCGAATAATAATCATAGGAGATCAAACCATGCACAGAAGTGAATTGAAAGACCCCCGCGGAGCTATTTATGATGGTGCTAGCAATAAAAAACCTGGCATTTATTATATAAAAAGACTTGTTCGTCATTATAAAAAAAATGTAGTTTGGTTAAATCCAGAAGATTTCTCTTTTGAATGGATGACCTGGACCAGACTCGTTATATCCAAAGTTATCCCTACCTTTCCTTTAACAATTCAAGGTATTGAACAAGCTATGGATTTTTTAAGAAATAATGGAAAAAATATTTTCAGTTCTGTAGATTTGCTTAAAGGAGTAAAATTAGCATATTATTAAGAAGCAATGAAGTTCTTTTTTAAAAAATTAGAAAAAGATTATTTAATTCGTCTAAATTTAATTAAATTAAGAATATAATATTCTTAATAAAAAAAATATTAGTCTTATAATGTTCGTAGAATATTTTTATTACCTTAAAGAAAGACTTCCCGTAAGTATAACTGAGTACATGACTTTAATGGACGCTTTAAATCAAGGATTAATTCGTAACATGGTAGAATTTTATTATATATCTCGATCCATTCTTTGTAAGAGTGAACATCAGTTTGATATTTACGACATCGCATTCGCTAATTTTTTTAAGGATGCCATGGTAAATTTTCCAGAAGATATAAAACAAGAAATCTGGGATTGGCTTAATAAAGAATTAACCCTTGAAGAATTAGCAATGGGTTTACAAATGATGATGAGTGAATATGGTCAATATATAATAGTTGAAGATTTAAAGAAGTTTCTTGAGGAACTATTGAAAAAAGAAGGTGCCAAATTGGATGGGAAGATATTGATAAGTGACCCTAGCCAGATCACTGATGAACTATTGCAATGGCTTCAAAAAAATATGAGTCCTGAAGAATTATCCGGAAGTTTCCAACAGCTCATAGATGGGAAATTTGACTTAGAAGCAATGCAGAAACATTTTGAAGAATTATTAAGGAAGCAAGATGAGGAGCATAATTTCGGGCATCACATGATAGGTACACAGGGAGATTCCAGATTTGGGAATATGGGGCAAAACCCGATGGGCATGCGGGTAGGTGGTTCTTCGGGAATGCGTATGGCAATTCAAATTGCGCAAAAAAGAATTTTTAAGGATTATCGTAAGGATATTGTCTTGGATACAAGACAAATAAAGGTTGCACTTAAACGACTTAAAAAACTTGAAGAAATTGGAAAGAGAGATGAACTAAATATCGATAAAACCATCGACCATACCGCAAAAAACGGAGGAGATATTGATATCATTTTCGATAAACGGCGTAAAAACGATGTGAAACTCTTATTACTAATGGATGTTGGAGGGAGTATGACGCCTTATGCGCATTTGGTCAACCTTTTATTTTCGGCCGCGAATAATATGTCTCATTGGAAGGATTTTAAACCGTACTATTTTCATAATTGCGTCTATGAAAAGTTATTTTTCAACGCACAACGCAATCCAGATGAAGCTATTGATTTCGAGGATTTCTTAAAGAAATATGATAATAAATATAAGGTGGTAATGGTAGGAGATGCTGCAATGGCCAGCTATGAGCTTACCGAACGGTATGGATCAATTTATTATTATCACCGAAATGAGATGCCTGGAATTCACTATATCAGAGAGCTTGCCTATCATTTTAAAGATAATATAGTGTGGCTAAACCCTGAACTTATCAGAGATGAGTGGCAACCGTGGACCAGAAAAATCATTTCCAGTCTAATTCCAATGTTCAATTTAACCATTGAAGGGATCGAAGAGGCTATGGATTTTCTGAGAAAAGGCGGGAAAAATATTTTTACTACAGTACAGAAACTAAAAGGATTCACATATTAAAAGAATAACGGAATAAGTTATCCCTCTTTCTTTAAATTTTAACTCATTTGTTTTAATTTCTCAGTGCATTTTCAATAATTGTAGAGAATTGAAAGAGATAAAATGTTTGAAAAATATAGTTACAGAACAAATTAAAAAGACCTAATATGAAGTATGATGCTATTATTTTTGATCTTTTTGGCACACTAGTTGACAATCCTACATTTCAAGATTATAATCAATTACTGTCTCAAATGGCTTCCGTTCTTTCTTTACCATCTAAGAAATTTTCTGACCTTTGGATTGAAACGGCTCAAAACAGAGCTATTGGGATTTTTAAGACTACGGAAGAGAATTTAAGATATATTCATAACGCACTCCAAATCAATGTGAATGAAAATCAATTGAAAAAGGTAATACAATTTAAACTGGATTTCACTCGAAAAGGATTAACGCCTAAATCCGATGCTATAAAGACATTGTCCGAATTAAAGAATAGAGATCTTAAAATAGGCCTTATTAGTAATTGTTCTGCAGATGTCCCAATTCTCTGGAAAAATACTAAATTTGCCAAATTTATAGATGTAGCTATATTATCGTGTTCCGTTGGTTTGAAAAAACCAGATCCGAAAATCTACAATTTAGCCTGCGAAAAATTGGATATTACACCTCAAAACTGTTTATACATTGGTGATGGAGATAGTCATGAATTGACAGGGGCTTCTGAAGTTGGAATGGATGCAATTTTGATTCGCGACCCACATCAAAAAGATCCTTATTATCTTGACAAGGAAGAATGGAATGGCCAAAAAATTTCTTTCTTGAAAGAAGTTTTTAAATTCTTATAAAATCTGGATAAAATAGAAATAAAATCAAAAAAAAGAATTATTTTCCAAGACTCTTTTTCGCTTTAGGTATATCTAGTTTGTAATCTTTTTCTGTCGTGGTAAAAAATCTTATTAATCATCAGATTTAATTTCTACACCATCCACAACAGTTACACTGGTCGCTGATATCCCTTCTTCTTTCATATAATAATCTATAGTTCTTTCGTCGACTTTTTTCATATATTCTTTTAATTTTGCGTCTATTTCAGCTGATATTTCATATTCTTTGAAATTTTGAAGTATTTCATTAACTTTTTCGGTCGAGGTTGCTATTATATCTTTTGCTCCTTTCTTAAACCAAGAAGTTCTTCGGTTTCGGTTTACTAGTTTAGGGATAAATAACTCAGTTTTCATATATTTTCTGGTATGTTTTTCTCCTAAGAAGCTTACTCCTTTCTGAGTACTTGTGGCAACTTTTTTAATGACATCTAATCCTATTGTATTTTCATTTATTTCAATTCCTTCGAAACTTCGTTTAATCATACCAGCCAATTCATTATCAATCGCAGTTAATTCAAGCGCTCCAGCTAGGGTGGCCTCATAAGTCCCGGCACATGTTATAAAATTGATGCCCGCCTGTGCTGCAAACATTAATGTTAGAAAACGCTCAAATCCATTTTGGATATCAAAACATTTTGAATCAGTAACTCCTGCTACAGCTCTTGAGGGAATATTATAAAACTTTGATAATTGTGCAATAGCAGTGGTGATTAGACCTGTTTCTATAGCCCCTATAGCTGAATTTCCCGAACGCATATCGGTGGTATGAGAAACAGAACCGTAAAAAACTGGTGAATTGGGACTATATATTTGAGCAAGGATTATACCTGCAAGTATTTCAGCATTAGTTTGTGTCAATAGTCCAGCTAGGGTAACAGGAGCAGAGGTACCTCCTAAAGCTTCTGGTGCGATAACAACAGGCTGTTTGTAGTTAGCAAATACTTTAAGACCATTGGTCATTATTTTAGGTAATTGCAATGGGCTTGTAGGATTAAAAATGCCAAATAATCGCGGTCGCTTAACAAGCTCTTCTTCTCCTCCTGCAATGATTGAGGCCATGTTAATGGAATCTTGGCTAACAACTTTACCAAAAACTCCGTGGCCATAAGGTTTGCGTAAATTTTTCATCCAATGGTACAGACATACAACATGAATTGTGGTATATTTTACATCATTCGGCCAAAAATCAATTTGTGAGGCTGATAAATGCTCTGAGTTGTCAACAATCCGCATTTGATTTATTGTGTCTTGCAAAATGGATTTTCTTACTCCTTTTTTTCCTGTAGGATCATACATCTTTACAGAAGAGCCAATTGGAAGAAAATAACAATTTTTAGTAGTAACTTCAAAATTATATGTCCCATCCGGTCCATGTAATTTAAAGGAACTAGGAACTAGTTTCAAGTGCTCCTTGACAAAAGCTTCTGGAAATTTAACAAATTGCGAGTTATTAACTACTTCTGCACCATGATCTTCAAGCAACTTTCGAGTTTCTTCACAATCGATTTTAATTCCTATGTTTTCAAATAATTCAATTGTGGCTGAGTGTATTCTTTCTATTTCATCTTTCGAGAGCACTTTAGTTTGATTGAGCTTCACACTTAAACCATTCTATAAAATTTAATATTTTAGAGAATAACAAAATTGGTAATTAATTATATAAATAATAAAAAGAAAAAAAAATTATCAGATCTAATATAAATCAAAATTTAAATAAAAAAAAAAAAGATAGAGGAAAAATGAAAGACTATTCAGAATGGGAACCCATTATAGATTTTGAAAATAACTCCCCGTGGGTGGATCCCAATAGACCATGGCTAAAAGCTCGGCCACCTACTGTACCCAAAACAATAAAATTCGAACCGATACCGGTTCATGAATTTATAAGGCAATCTGCCAACAATTTTCCTAATAACGTTTGTGTATATCATAAACCTACTGATAAAAAGTACACATACAGAGAATTAATTCATTATGCTGACAGAATAGCTCATGCTTTACATGATTCTGGAGTCGGGAAAGGGGATGCCGTCGGTATTATGTCAGGAAACTGTCCTGAATTCCTCTTTTGTGTTTTAGGAATTTTAGAAACAGGAGCTGCAGTGGTGCCTATTAATCCGCTACTCAAAGAGACGGACGTAACTCATATTGTTAAAGAATCTGGAAATATAAAGGCAATATTTGTTACAAGGGCTAACTATCGAACTATTAAAAAAACCAGAAAGGAAGTTGAAGTTCCAGAGGTAATTATAATTGCAGATGAGGAAGGCAAAGATGATGCTGTTACACTTACAGAATTTATAAACGGTTTTGCTCCTAAGCAGCCTGATGTGGATATTGACCCTGACAAAGATATCGCAGCATTATTATTCACTGGCGGTACCACAGGTTTACCTAAAGGTGTTATGCTCTCCCACACTAATTTAGTAGCAGATTCACTTTTAACAATATATCATACTGATGAACCTATAGATGAATTAGAAGAAACTGCTGGAACCGGAGTAAACCTTTCTATATTACCATTATGCCATACTTTTGGATTTACAGTGGTTATTATTGCGATGCGAGCAGCTATGATGCTCGTTATGTTTGCTTCTTTTGATCCTGTAGAAGTGCTTGAAGGTATTGAATATTATAAAATTGAATTATTTGTAGGCGTGCCTGTAATGTTTCAAATGTTAATAAATTGCCCCGACTTTACGGAACGGGATCTATCCAGCCTTGAGAGAGCTGCCTCTGGATCGGCTGCATTAGCGCCAGAGCTCGCAAGAAAATGGGAGGAAGTGATAGGGACTAAAGTTGGTCAAGGATACGGGCTCACTGAAACATCACCTATCACACATGGAGCTGTGCTATGGATGGATATCATTGCAGAGAGTATAGGTGTTCCTATTCTCGATACGGATGCAAAAATTGTTAATCCGGACACTTTAGAGGAACTTCCACCAAATGAGGTAGGTGAATTATTAATCCACGGACCTCAGGTAATGTTAGGATATTGGAAATATCCTGAAGTAACGGAAAAAACAATTGTTAATGGTTGGTTAAGAACTGGAGATTTAGCAAGGATGGACGAAAAAGGATATTTCTATATTGAGGGACGTACTAAAGACATGGTAAAGTATAAGGGCTACAAGGTAATGCCGAGAGAAGTTGAGGAAAAACTAATGGAACATCCAGCAATTTTAGAAGCAGGCGTTGCGGGTATTCCAGATCCCAATATCGGTGAAACGATTAAAGCATGGGTAGTACTTAAACCCGAATACAGAGATAAAGAGATTACCGAAAAAGAAATTATAGAATGGGCTAAAGAGCGATTAGCAGGTTATAAATATCCGCGTCATGTAGAGTTTATAAAAGCATTACCTCGAACAGCAGTAGGAAAAATCTTTCGAAGGAAACTGAGAGAAATGGAATAAGTAAGGTCAAGGATTTGACCTAATCTCTAAATTTTTTTATTTTTTTTCCACATAACTATTTTTGTGATATTCTTTTAAAAAACACAAACTCTTATCAGCAGTTAGTAATAACTTAATTCATTATGAAATTAGCTTTAAGTAATTCCCATCTATTGATATTTTTAAAGATTCATAAAAAACTGAACTGTATTTTTTATAAAAATCCCTCTTACTCTTCATAATTAATTCCTTATCTTCAACTTCCACGGTCCCTCTTGACCAATATATTTTACCTTGATGGTTTAAATTAATTTTGTCTTTATGCTTAATAATTTCACCAGATTTGATAACGTATTCTATATTGGATAATGCATTTTTTAATTTTTCATAATCTGTAGAAATATCGAGCTCATCAATATTGAGATCTAAAATATTAACATCAGCATCTGCACTCAAACGCAAAGAACCCTTTATATTTCCTAATCCTAATGATTTCGCTGGACTCGCTCGAGTTAAAATAATAAACTCGCTAAAAGTCAATACTTTATCAATGTTTTGTAAAACGTTATTAGTCAAGAATTCCTTGTTCATTCCAGTCATAAATTTATCTCTCGCATCCTTGCTCAACAACCATGTAGCAATTTCGGGTGAATTATTAATATCAGCATAATTGGGGTAATTTACCGAAAATTGCAGCTGCCATTTATTATCTACCATTAGAGCTAATTCAATCCCGTTTGCCCATAAAATACAATCTTGAATAGTTTTTTTATCAAAAGTTCTTAGTGTGGAAAACGTATCACCTTCAAACTCTACTGCTGAACTTATTAATGCGTTGGCGTTCCCATTTCCACTATTTTTTAAAAATAAATTGATTAACCTCCGATCTGAAGTAATTAAAGGATTGATTTTATCAAATCCAATAAATCCTAAGTCAACATCAATGGTATTATTTCCATTTAGGAAATTAATTAATTCTCGATTATTACCATCCACGTTGTAAGCAGATGCATGAGCTATATGAAAAAATTGGGTACGATTCAGTTTAGATTCTCTTTGAGATATGGATTCTAAACCTAATGATTTTATCTTGTTTAAAATTGTAAATAAATTATTTTTTGCTTTTAATTGTTCATATCCTTCTATATGGGCATGAAGAGAATGAGGCATACCTAGATACTCATTTGTTTTTGTTAAATTTTCATAGACGTCTAAAGCAGAAAAATTATATAACCTTCCCTTGGAGGATACTTCTTTTCTTAGAGTTTTAAAGTTCCAATTCTCCGATTCAAAAGGATTATAAACTTTAAATCCAAAACCTTTCGTTATTGATAATAGATCTGATAAAAATACTGCGAGATTATCGATTTTTCCCCTCTGAAACTCTAATTCTAATGGCCAAAGATTGCTTACATTCAGTAACATTGCTTTATCCAAAATAGGTAAATTTTTAAAATTGAAAATAGTCTGCCTTGCCAAGGAAGGAAATACATTGGCTTCAAGAATAAATGTATATCCATTTGATATGTAAGATTTGGCTATGTATTCCAATGTTAAGCCTTTCCAAAATTTTTTAAATTCACTATTATTAGCGCCAATTAAACGAGCCCAATTTACTTGTTGTGAGGCAATATGAGTATGAATATCTAAAGCGGCAGGTATAACAGTTTTATTTTTCGCATCAATAGTTTTTATATCTTTTTCACTTGAAAATTTTTCTACGATTTTTCCATCTTGAATAAGGATATCTTTTATTTCTCCCGCAATGTTGTTTAATGGATCATAAATTAAACCATTTTTAATCATCAATTTTTCCATTTTTCCCGCTCTCCTTATTTTCATTTAGATTTTATTGAAGTTATTATTTGATTAAAGTTAGTTATTGGGTCTCTTGTTGCCTCTATATTTACCTTAATATTTTTGTAAATTAATTCCTTAGATTCAACACTCGTAAGTTGATTGACCCAAATGGAGACAGGCATAAGAACTGTACCTTGGGGCACATTTTCATCCTTTTTAATTCCTACGATGATTTCTCCATTTTTATTAGATATTTTAATGTGCAAACTTGGGGTTAAATTTAGTTTTTCAAAATCTTTTGGATTAAGCATTCCGATTGGAAGTTTTTGTTCTAAAGATTTCTCATTTCCCAAAGCATACTCTCGAGCTTGGTCATGGTCAACCATTCTTATAGAATTTAATAGCATTTCCATTATTTAAACACCAAATCAAGTTTGATTTATTTTTTCTATTATTTTGGTTAATATTTCTTCATCAGAAGGAACATTACTTGGAGGTTTAAGAATTCCTTTTAATTCAACTGGAACTAGATCGAGTCTATAAGCTGTTCCTGGTACTTCGATTCCCGTAATTGCTGAAGGTAACACAATATCTGCTATGTAAGAGGTTGCAGATTTATTATTATCCACAACGATTATAGGTTTTTTTGCTAATTTTTGACTTAGACTACGAGGTAGGTGAGAAATTGGGTCGGTTCCCACAATTATCGAACAATCAAAATCTTCTTTATCTATTTTTGAGACAATATTATCTTCGTTATCAGACACCTGATGATTCTTAAATTGTAAACTACCATTTTTCCCATACATTGATAAAGCTATATGATCAAAGCCCGCCATATTAAAATGACCTCCCATCATTATTAAAGAGATACGTCCCTTTTCTTGTTTTATATTAACCATTTGTATTAATTCCAATAATTCCTCGATAACGTTTTCGCCAGATCGAGGGCTTAAAAGACCTTGTCCTATGATTATTACACCATTCTCTGTTTCAGACAAATGTAATAGTAACCTTTTAAGATCCTCTCTGTCAAGACCAGCAACTCCTTCAGAAGATATGCTACCGGCAACACAACATTCTTCTTTCAATTCTCGGATTAATTCTAAATCCTTGTGGGGTTGGATTTGCAGGGCTAAATCTCGGACGCCCATTACGTTAAATGATGCCGTCTTTACGGGATCAATAATAATAAGAGTTCTTATCTCGCGTCCCGTCATTCGAAATTTTCCTCTCGAAAAAAGAATTTTATTTAGCAGACGTGGGATTGACTCTGCAGCATTAGCACCCCATAGAACTATTAAATCTGCCTTATTAATGAGTTCAGCTAGGGTCGTTACAGTTATTCCCGTTTTCTTCACGGCATCTAATACTTTTCCTTGACAAATTGAAGAATTAGAATCAATAAAACCATCAATTGCTTTTGCTAATTCAATTCCTTTAAGTTGAGCTTCACAAGTCGAATTAGAAAAACCATATAATAATGGTTTAGAGGAGGATTTAATAATTTCTATTGTTTTTTTTAAAGCTTCCTCCCAAGAACAATTTTCTAAAACTCCATTTTTTTTTATCATAGGACTTAAAATTCGATTGCTTGAGGTAAGTTGATCGAATCGTTCTTTACCTTTTAAACATGTTCCTATAACTTCATCAATAAATAAACCATCGCTTCTTACAATAATATCATCACAAAGTAAAGAACATCCTGAGCAAGTAACTCTCTCCATTATAAAACCACCAAAAATTCTTGTTAAATTTTTATTGGTAATCTATTTTAATAGCCTTTCGAGGGCAATATGTTTCACAAACTCTACATTCCCGTTCTCGACCCTCTGCCTCTAATCGTCGACAGTGTTTTAGATTTAATAATTCGCACTTTCCTCCCTTAACTTGAAATAATTGATGTGATTCAGGAGGAAAATCTGGAGCTTTTCCACTCAATGTCGGCGGACAATATCTGGCATTTACAGGGCAAACAGTAACACATATACCACATCCATCACATAAATCTTCATCAACATCAATTCTTAGCTCTTTTTTCTTACCTTCTTCAGTACCCAATAATTCCTTTAAAGTTTCATATTGTTTTTTATATTTCGGGACTAATAAAGGAGTACAATCATCAATTTTTACTTTACCTTGTAATAGATCTAGGGCAAAGGCCATACAGGTGGGCTTACCACATTTTTTACAATTGGTCTTAGGTAAGAATTTATATAACTCCATAAAATTAGAAACGGGAATTGTGATCACCTAAATTTGTTAAATTTCTCTTATCTCCAGTAAAACTATGTTTACAATACAATTAATTTCTTTAGTTTATGTATTATAAATTATTGTTTACTTTATACATTTTTAATAAATGTGAGAATTTAATAAAATTAATGAAGTAGAATGCAAGTAAAATATTTAAAATAAAATTCGTTCTTTTTTCACTATGATTGAAGCTTTATATATGAATGATTCCTATTTAAAAGAATGGACAGCAGAGGTTATCAGTGTCAAAGATAACAAATATGTTGTGTTGAATAAAACAGCATTTTACCCTCAGGGAGGAGGTCAACCCTGGGATGAAGGCTATATTATTAAAAAAGGTCAGAAATTTAAAGTTATCTATGTAGGTAAGTTTTCGGGCCAAATTAGTCATGAAGTAGACAAATCCGGATTAAGCGAGGGTGATCAAGTAACTTGTGAGCTGGACTGGGAGAGGAGATATACCTTCATGAGATATCATACTGCTAGTCATTTAATCTCTAATGTATTATATACTAGAACTAATGCGAAAATCACAGGAAATCAAATTGAAATGGATAAAACCAGAATAGATTTTTCTATGACAGACTACTCTCCTGAAAAGCTAAAAGCCTATGTTGATGAGGCTAATAATATAATTGAAAATGATTTACCTATCACAATCAATTATATGTCTAAAGAAAAAGTCTTACAAAATCCCGAATTTGCACGATTAGCAAAAGGTCTCCCGGACCTAAATAAATTTCGAATTGTAAATATTGGTAAAATAGATAAACAAGTTGATGGGGGAACCCATGTAAATCGTTTAAAAGAAATTGGAAAAATCCAAATGATCAAAACCGTAAATAAAGGAAAAAATAATCGAAGAATGTATTTTATCCTCAAAGAATGATTTTAAATACAAAATCGATTATGCCCTAATAATATCTTTTTTAATTCATAAAATCAAATAGTAATTAAAAAAATTATGACAATAAAATTAGAATTATTTTTTTTATAATGCTAAAGTAGATATAAGAGTTTTTAAATATGAGTGATCGTGTAGAAATATCTGAAAAGAAGCATGGTTTCCTTGAAATTAATTCATATAGCATATCTCAAGGATTAATTAATTTTAATACCGGTGCTTTTGGTGCCTATGTATTTTTTTTTTATGAGACGGAGGTTTTGCTTAATGTGGTGATACTGACATTAGCCATGAGTTTGTATGCTGCTTGGGACGCCATCAACGATCCATGGATGGGAAATTTAACTGATCGCCAATTTAGCTTTACTAAAAAATGGGGCCGTCGTTTTCCATGGGTGGCCATTGGTGTTTTTCCATGGGCTATTCTATATATTTTTATATTTACTACTCCTGATGTTGATCCCAATACAGCTGGTTGGTTAATTTTTACATATCTTTTAATTATCCTAGTTATATACGATCTTTTTTATACAATATGGAATATAAATTCTGAAGCATTAATGCCCTTTAAATTTCGAGATTTTGATGAAAGAAGAAAAGTATCGGGTATTAAAGCGGTCTGGGGGATTATCGGTCTGGTTCTTGGCATAGCTGTACCCCCCCTTTTTGTAAAATATGGAAACAAATCAAGTTACGTTACTCAGGCTATTGTTTTAACTTTTATTGTCGTGATTCTCGGAGTTTTAATGTTACCAGGTCATTGGGAAGATAAATCATTAGTAGGACAATATATCGAATCTGTAAAAGAAAATAAAAAAGATATTAGCTTTTTCAAGGCATTAATTGAAGCATTAAAGAAAAAGAATTTTCTAATTATGATTACTCTTCATTTTCTATACAGCATTTTAACCGGTTTATTGATCGCATCAGGAAATTATATTTTAAGATATAATCTTAAAGAAGATCCTTCCGCATTTTTACTTGTAATGGGCGCATACTTAATTGTAAGTTTGATAACAATTCCAATATGGATAAAGGTGGCTCAAAAAGTGAATGATAATAAAAAAATGATAACCATAGGCTCTGTCGTTATGGGCTCTATGACTCTACTAATTATGTTTGTAAATACACTTTCTATGTTAATAGTTGTTATTGCATTAGTAGGACTCGGGGGTGGCATCTTCTTTGTTATGCAAGACGTAATAAATGCTGACGTAATCGATGAAGCAGTCACTTTAGATAATGAGCGGAGGGAAGGTACATATTTCGGAATTAAGTTTTTCATTGGACGATTTTCAAATATCTTTGTATTTATCACACTAGCAGTAGTTCATATTACTACAGGTTTTAATCCTGCCGTCGAAAATCAGACACCACTTGCTTTATTAGGAATAAAAGTGCATATGTCATTGATTCCGGGAATTGCTCTTTTATTAGGAGCCGTTATTTTCTGGAAATGGTATAACCTTACCACGGAACGTATGGATGAAATTAAAGCAAAGATTAAAGAACTTAAATTCTAATTTTATTTTTATTTTCTTTTTTTATTCATTTGCTAAAATAATATTTGTATAAAAATTTAGGTTAAATTGAGATAAAATTATAATCAAAAATGGTAAAAAATTCATAAACAATAAGCGAAATAGTTATTTTGAAAAAAGCTATTTATAATACAAATAAATTTAGAGCAAATATGTAATTAATATTACAAATTAAAGTTGATGTGAAATTATGGAAAATGAAGAAATTACGGAAGATGCTGTAAAAGAGGCAATGATGGATCAAAAAATACAAAGTATTAAAAAAAATATGGAGAAAATAAAACACAAAATAGTGGTTATTTCTGGAAAAGGCGGAGTTGGCAAAACAACTGTGGCGGTAAATCTTGCTATAAATTTAGCGAGTGTTGGGTTACGTGTTGGAATATTAGACGTGGATATTACTGGTCCAAATGTAGTAAAGATGTTAGGTATAAGTTCAGAATTGAAGCCAAGAATAGATCCCGATGCAAAAAGATTTTATCCGATTACTGGCCCTGTAAATATCAAAGTAATGAGCATGGCTTTTCTTACTCTAAATCCAGATGAGCCTGTTATTTGGAGAGGGCCTATGAAAATGGGGGTTGTACGCCAATTTTTAGGTGATGCTGTATGGGATGAGCTTGACTATCTTGTGTGTGATTTACCTCCAGGGACTTCGGATGAAACATTAGATATTCTCCAACTTATCCCTGACGAAAATATAATTGTCGTCTCTACACCTCAAGAGGTTGCGATAATGGATGCTCGAAAAACAATAAAAATGGCAATGGTGATGGAAAGGAAAGTGCTTGGATTAATTGAAAACATGAGTGGTTTTAAATGCCCACATTGTGGTAAATATATAGATCTTTATCCTCCAGGCGGAGGGGAAAAAGCTGCTAAAGATTTCAACATTGCATTACTCGGAAAAATACCTTTTGAAACAGAAGTTGGACAGCAAGGAGATCAAGGCCTACCATTTGTACTGAAATACCCCGAATCGGATAGTTCTAAAGCATTTAAGGAAATCGTAAAGAAAATAAGAGGAATTTTGGAAAAATAGTAAATTTTTTTTCTACTTTTTATGGATAATGAAGATTAATTCTTTATTCACTTACAATACTAATTAATTAAATTATTATCTTTTAAATGGAATTAAGATTTTAATAATACTAAGCATTTAAAAGAAATAGTAATATTTTAAAAACTAAGTACTTATAAGATGAGCGATCAGAAAGAGAAATTAGATTATCACTTTATGAAAGCAATCGTAATATGCAAAGAATCGGGAGAATACTTATTAGATTTAATTTTAGATTCAAACATAAATCCTATGCTATTATCTTCATTTATCGGCGCTTTAGCTCTCTTTGGAAAAGATAATATGGGAAAGATTAAAGAAATTACTGTAAAAGGTCTCGATTTAGAAATGATAATTGTTTCTAAATATGATTTAATACTAATCACAATCATGGATAAAGATTATGTAAGAGATAATATTAGAGATGAGGCAGAAAAAGCTTTGGATATGTTTTATTTATTATATAAAGAAGATCTTAAGAATTCTTATCATACAGAAGTATTTGAATCATTTAAAAGAATTTTAGGCATACAGATTAAAGATTATTTAGACGAAATAAATCGCTTAGAGAAAAATAAGGAAATCGGCGATTTTGGGTGGTTTACCGAAGTAATACGCAAATCAAAGGATAGATTATAACTAAATATAAGAATTTCATTTTAGAAAAGATGATATTAAAAAACCAAAAAAAGAAGTTTATGCCCCATTTCTTAGTTTACGAATTGCCTCTGTGAAAAATCCAAAGTCTTGTATCGTTTCTTTCTCTTTATCTTTTAAGATTTCAAAATAATCTTCAATCTGTATATATAATACTTTTCTAAACTCATCAAAAATTGAGACATTCAAGCATTCTAGATTACTAAGTTCTTCTACATATGAACTATAAAACATATCCAAAGCTTTTTCAACCTCTTCTCTTAGGTGGTCAAGTTTTACTCCGTGAGTTAAGATCGCAATTAAGATTAAATTATACTTATACACGATGATCATATCAACATCTAAGCCTTTAATATTGATTTCTTCGATTTTCCCGAGATTGTCTTTACCAAACAGCGATAATGCGCCAACGAACGATGATAATAACACTGGATTAATCTCTGTATCTAAGATAAGATCGAGCAAATATTCACCGCTCTCTTTACAGATCACTACTCCCTTGATGAACTTCTTAATTTTTAAAACCTCTTTCTTAATACCATACTCAATCTAGTTTCTAATAATAATTATAAAAAAGTACATGATTTTATAACCTTGCATAATATTCTGCTATTATGTTCCAATAGTGACAACAAAGTTAATTATTCTCGAAAATTAGAGTATATTTGACCTATTTTGCATTCACACTTATTGCGTTTTTAGGGCATTTTTCAACGCATAGATTGCATCCTATGCAAAGACCGGGGAAAACGGGGAATATCTTCCAATCTTTAGGATCATAAAAGTCTTTATCGGTAAATGTAAGGATTAATACTGCGGGTTGGCAAACATCCAAACACTGCTTACACTCCTCAGGTGCAGTACATTTTGAATAATCTACTTTTATTTTTGTTTTATTCATTAATATTTCCCTCTTGTAATCGGAATCTCATTTCTATCAATTAACTTTATTGCTTGTTGTTCACAAGTTTCTTTACATAAGCCACATCCAAAACATTTTTTTACATCAATTATTGGACGATTTAATGTTGGTGCAAAAGTAATTGCTCCGAATTGACAACGTGAAACGCATTTACCACATCCAATGCAACTATCAGGTTCAACTAATGCAATATATTCACCCTTATAAACAGCTTTAACATCAAAATCAATGCGGGTCCGAAGTCCAATGCATTGTGGATATTCACATGAGCATATTGCAGCTATATACGGAAGTGGTCCAGCCCAAATCGTATGAACTTTCCCTTCTTTATTCATGGTATCCAAAAATAACTCTACCTTATCGGCGTCTAAAATCTCGAGACCATTTTCCGGTATATATCGTGGAAGTTTAGGTAATACTTCTGCTAAAGCTGTAAATCCTAAGCAACTTGCTTCTTTTATACCTCGATGATTAAATCTGCATGGGCAATAAGCCTTTATACAGACGTCAGCTAAAGTTGTAGTTACCATTTTTGCCTCCTCTAGTGGTATTACTTGCCCGAGATGACCTTCTGCTATTAATGGATTTGGATTTTTCTCTTTTTCAAGCTTCCTATGTACAACAGCTTTAATAACTCGCCCTAAAAGAGGTATTTTTAGTCTATAATCTAAAGTTTTATTTATTGATAAACCATATGTTTTCCCTAAATATATTCTTTCAAGATTCCCCCATAATACTTCTAAATATTCCCGAGTGTCCTCAAATTTCTCAGATTCTTTTTTTAAATAATTTTGAGCGTTTAAATACCATTTACCGTTTGCGCCATGTTTTAAACAAAATTTACACATTTTAGATGCTAACTCAAACTATATTTAATTTTAATTTAATTCCTTTAAATTAGATATGTGATATAAAACTATTTATACTCCATATTTAAATTGATTTTTAATTTAGATTTTTCTAAAAACTAGCAGTTTTTTTCTTAAAAATTAAATCTCCAATATTTACTTTAAAAATCCGTTTCATTAAAATACATTTAGCTTTTAATAAGTAAAAAAGCTCTTTATTAGGTATTTCCATTCCGTACAATGTTTCAAAATTACCTTGTCCCTTTGATAATATAATTCCATTCTTTTCATAAAAGTATTTTTTAAATTCTTCAGTGGCACTTAATAAATCTATTCCCGGTATAGGACAGCTTTCAATAACTCGAACATTTGCAATATCTGTCAATCCAATAAACTCAGCATCTTTTATTGTCGCATCATTTATAATCGGTTTTGAACGTACAGCAACGATAATTTCAAGGTGAGGATACATTTTTTTAATTGTTTCTACCAATAGTTTATCAAACACAATTTCTCCAGAATTATCTGCAAGAATTAATAATTGTCCTTTATTTTCATTTGCTCTTTTAAGTGCAGTTTTAAATTCATTGTAATCGTTAATTTTAAACCGTTTTGAGGAGAAGTTTTTGATGTCATTAATAAAATCTATTTCATGTTGTGAAGCAAAGTCGACAGTGTTTCCTATGGCCGCTACTGCAACTGCTTCAAAAAGAGGATCCTTGGCATTTTGGATGATTGATTTAACTTGATCGTAATATTCTAAAGCAAGCTTATTATATTTATCTTTTACAATATTATATGGATCTTCTAAACCTAAAATCTCAGCAACAAGATTATAAGTAAAGGCACCAACAATTGGAGCAGTAATACTATTTATATCAATTTCAATAAGATATTCCATTAATCTTTTTTGAGCAGAAATAATTATATCGCGGGAAATATTTGGTTTGATCATTAAAAATGCTCTTAGGATTTGGTTAAAAAGGCATCCTATGCATTCTGGCTCCAATCTCATTTTAAAATAAAAGAAATATTTAGTATTAGGAAATAGAATAAATTTTCTAATTAAGAAAAATGAGGAATAATTTTAAATTCTTTTAAATAAAGATAAAAAATAATAATTATTTTTAAAAAAAAATTGATTAATATGCCAGAATATGAAATACAAGAAAAATTAGATATTAAACTTACTTTCCTCATCGGTTTGGCCTTTTTCTGCACCTCAATATCATGGAATTTGTATAATGCTCAAGTGCCCATCAGTCTTCTAGCATATATTAGTAGCATTGCGATAGTCGGTCTATTAATGGGGCTTGATAATCTTGTTGGCCTATTTGTTCAACCTATAATGGGAAATGTCTCAGATAATACGAGAACAAAATGGGGAAGAAGGATGCCATATATTATAATAGGTATCCCCGTTTCAGCAATCTTTTTTGCCTTAATTGCGTTTGAAACTTCTTTATTGAGTTTGCTATTTTTCATGATATGTTTTATAATTGCCATGTCTTTCTATCGATCCCAAACAGTTGCTTTGATGCCAGATTTTATTCAACCTCAACATAGAAGTAAAGCCAATTCAATCATTAACATGATGAGTGCTATCTCTCTCGTAGCGGCATCACTTATCAGTATTTTTTTAGTTGATATTAGTCTGCAACTTGCATTTATAACTGTCTCAGTAATAATGATTTTGGGATTAATCGTTTTATTATTAACAGTAAAAGAAAAAAATGCATACAGTTATCAGTTGCTTTTAAAAACTGAAGCTGAACTAGGAGAAAAAATTAAAGAGGAGAGAGAAAGAGTTGGTTTAAAAGCAAGTTTTAAAGATGTACTTGAAGAGGATGATAAAAGCACCATCACCATGTTGTTCGCAATATTTTTTATCTCTGTTGGGTGGGCTGCTTTAAATGCTTTACTCGGTCCATATGGAGTAATCGTGCTAGGTTTAACCCGAGGACAGGCAGGAGGTTTAATGCTTTATGGAGCAATAGCATTTTTAGTTTCCGCTTTTCCTTTAGCAGTTTTAGCAGAAAAATACGGTAGAAGGTTATTTATTAAAATCGGACTTACTATATTTAGTATATGTTTAATACTTGGATTTTTCATTCGAGATTTGTTAATTATTTCGATAATAATTTTATTTATTGGGATTGCATATGCTTGTATCATAGTTAATACTATCGTAATAATCTGGGGATTAGCTCCCTCTGAAAAGAAAATTGGTACTTATACTGGAATGTACTATTTATTCACCTTTTCGGCTGAAATATTTGGACCAGGATTAGTAGGATTAATAACAGATTTAACTGGATGGGATTATTTCTTTCTGAATGGGGCTATTTTCCTTATAGTTGCGTTAATTTTGATGTTTTTCGTTAAAAGAGAGGAAGCAGTATTAACAGAAGAACAAAAATTAGCAAAAAAGAAGGCACTACAAGAACTTTAAATGTTGGTATATTTAATTTTTTTCTTTTTTTATGATTCTATCTTGGTCAAAAAGAAATATTAAGTTAAAAAAAAGGGTTGGAGATTAAATAAAATAAGATTTATTGATACATGTCAGTTGAACGTTTATCTTTCTTTTCCAGCTCCTCTTTCTTTTGTACAAATTCTTTTAGCAATTTTGAACCGGTTTCATCACGTTTAAGTACTATTTGAGTTAATATATTCTGTTTTCTTTGAAGTTCAAGTAAAGTATTAGCTATATGGTTCATAAGTTGGAATTGAGTTTCACACATGTTTACCAAATCTTCAGTGCTACATTCATCACAATGTTCAGCACAATTCCTCCAGTCTTGAAAAAAAAGGTCTATATTAACATCATCAGCAGTTAATAGGGTCTTTTCGCATTCTTCACAGTTCTTTTCTGCTCTGATTTTTAATTCTCCGATAATTTTTTTTAAAGTCTGAATCAGATTCCATTTGTCTTTATCGGAAAGTTCTTTAAACTCTTTTTCGGTTAAATAATCTATCTCTTCCGCCATAAATCATCAACTTAAAAGAATTAAAGATTAAAAAAAAAGTTAATTAATTTATAAACTAATTTCGATCTTAACGGATTTTTTATCATCAGGGACATTTTTAGCTGATTTTAAATATCCGAGAATTAAATTAGTTAACATATCTCTCATAAGATCGTTTAATGGAATTTCTTTTTCATTTACTATTAATTTGACTTCTGTCATAAGTAAATCTTAGTTAATTTAAGTTTTAAACCTTCAGTTAATAATTTGAAAATATTGAAGAGCATCTTGAACAATTATTTTATTTATTGGATCTTTTATTGCTTCAATTGTCTTCATACATAAAATTAGCTGACATTTCGCGAGTTTAGAATTTTTGCCCTTTCAGAAAGAATGTTACTAATATATTGATGATCTTCTTCAAAATATCTTAACGCCAAAACCCATAACAATATTCCTGGTATGGCTATTAATCCTATAATAATAGCGACTAATCGATAATCATAACCCGTAATTGAAATCAATATTCCTGCGATTAAAGGACCGGAGCCAAAAGCTATTGTTTCTAATAATCGATTCCAAGATGTGATTTGTCCTTGTGCCTCAGGTAAGTTTATATCTTGTAAAATTGGTGGTTGATTTATCTCATACAATGAAGATATTGCCCTAGAACTCAAATAAATACAACCAAATAACCATATAATCGGAAATGAGAACAATAAAGCAAGATCTTTTCCCTGTTCTGGTGTTAAATTGGGTAATGGTAGAAAAAACATAATGACGAAAGCAAAAGCGCCATATGATAAGGCTATTATAATAAAATATAATCGCCGGGTATGATTTTCTTGTGATACTTTATCAGAAAACCTTGCTAAGACCACTTGACCGATAAATCCTCCTGTAAGACCAAAAAAAGCCAGGAATACTCCAGTAGCGAAGGGAGAAAAATTATGCGGTTCTGTTTGGATATAGGGGAGTATAATGATTATAAGACTCCCTAAAAAAACGCTTGTAAAAATTCCCTCGATTAGAGCAACCAAATTAGTTTTACTCAACATTGTTTTCTTCATCATTTCCCTGTCGATCTGAAAATCGTATTTTATGGAATCTTTTTTTAGCACACCCAACAATTCTTTCTGTTGGGCACCCCTTTTAGGTTCTTTTATTTTATAAACCATAATTATTCCAGAAATAATAATTGCTAATCCCATCACACTAAAAACAAGTCTCCAAAATCCAATTTGGACTAAATAGCCTGCTATTACAAAACCAACTAACTGAAAAGTATGTCTTGATACTGAATATATTCCAAAAAATCTTGATCGGTGTGATTTCGGAATAATATCATTAGAAAGTGAAATTACACTAGTATAGTTTCCACCTGCGAAGAATGCAAAAATCATAATAAAGAAAAAAAAGTACCACCATGTTTCCATACCCCTACCTTCATTCGCAAAACTTAACATAATAAAACTAAAACCCCTCGCAAGAGCCACTAAGAAAAGAATGTACGTACGTTTAATATTATGATTATCAATAAACTTCCCGAATATTACCCCCGATACCGAGGTTACCCATAGCATTGATGTGATAAGAAGTCCCATTTCAAATGCATGAAAAGGTTCTCCAGGCCAAAATAAAAAGGATAAGGGAACAATTAAAATGAATATCCCGCTAAATGACATAGAGAAGAATCCAGTTAGCATATAGAAAGGCCATATCTTTTTGAAAAGATTGAAATCAGAATCTTCTAATAATTTCTGAGTCATAAGGTTAGCAAGGATAGAACAATATTCTTATGGTTTGTAAAATGAGATTTTTTTTATTAATTTATGGAAAGATAAAAAAAAGAATTATTTATTTTATTTTTGAATTTTAAAATGATCTATAATTTATTTTGTTTCTCGATAATATACATAGATATTAAGCAGATTTGTCAGAAACTAAATATAAAGATTTTAAAAAGATAAATATATTATGCTTAAGAGGATTTTTTTGAAAAATTTCGAGTCGTTCATATTTTTATATTTATGTTTTTAATCAGCTTAAAAAGTATAAATTATCTCATTATCTTTATGCTACAGTTCAAAAAAATAGCCCAAGACAAATTAGGTTTAAGCGAGACTGAGGCACTTTGCTATGAGTTACTTCTTATTAAAGGTAAATTAACTGCTGGAGAAGTCTGTATTTATGCTAAGCTTGATGAAGAGACCGATTATGAAACAATCAAGGGAATTTTAGATAACTTTGTTCAAAGAGGTCTTGCGCAAAAACTCCCGAAAGCTAAGGGATTAGTTGATGTTTACACAGGAGTTCCCCCTTTCGAGGGTTTAATAAATCATTTAAATGATTTTTCTAAAGAAATAGGTGATTTAAAAAATCAAATTGACACAACTTTGCAAACCCTTAAAGATGAGACTAAAAAGGAAGTTTCTGAAATCCGCACCAATGTTGAAACTATAATTATAGATGAGAAAGCTGCTATTACTAATGATGTTTTTCAAGCCAATAATAATATCTCTCAAGTTATTGAAAGTTCTAATTCAGACTATAACGGAGCTTCAGAAAAAAGTAAACAGAAAGTTGATGAGCTTATCAATTCATCAAAAGCAAATATAGGAGCAGAATTGGAAAAGTTTGAGAACGAGAGTAAGGGTAATTTTGCCAATTTTAAAGAAGAGTCAATAAACCAGGCTAATGAAGTAAAAAATACAATTATTAGTAAATTTGGAGGTTTGGATGAGGAAGTAAAAAGTGTTATAAGCTTCTCAAAACAACAATTCGCGGGTACATTGAATTCCGCTAGAGATAAATCCATAGCAGACAATAAATCACAACAAGAACAATCTTTGGAAAAAATAAATAATTGGAAAACTGAGACTTACACTGAATTTGATAATTTGTCAAAAACAACGGGAGATAAACTAGATATAAATTTAAGCAATTTAAAAACGAAAAATTTGGAAAATTCAAAATTTCTTAAGGAGAACATAACTGAGCAGAAAAATACTTTCAAAATGAATATTGACAACAATATTACTACAAGTCGTAATAAACTAAGCGAAGCGCTCACAAAACTGGATGAAAAAACAGTAAATAATCTCTCAGAACTTCAAAATGGATTATCACAAGTGTTAGAACAAGGAAAGTCTGCCTTAAACAGCACTTTAGAGCAGCAAAAGAATTCTCTTAATGATTATCTAATTCAAACATCTTCAGATTTAAATAATAGTTTCGGCGAACAAATCACTTCTTTAGATTCGGGTTTAAATGAACAAAAAGACAATTTTAACGATAAAATGGATGAGCAATTAAATAAATTTTTGGAATTCGGAAAAACCTTTTTTAATGAGACTAAAGATCAATTCGCAGGGAAAATTCAATCGGTAATTGAATTTATTAAAGAAAAATTTAACGAATATGAAGCCGCCACTAATGCTCAGTTGAATGTAATTAAGAGTGAAGTAGATGCAAAATTTAAGGAGTTCTCAGGAGATATAACTGAGGTTATTGAGAATTTAAAGGGATCATCTTTATCAAACATAGAATCGATTGGAAATGAAGTAAAAGAAAAATCGGCTCAATTTAATGATGAAGTGAAATCGCAACAAATAACTATGTTAGAAAGTCTAGAGAATGAACTCGTTAAAAATACGAATAATTATTCTAATCAATTAGATACCGATTTATCTCAAATCGAAATAGGTACTGAGGGTGCATTCAATGAGACTAAAGCGAGTTTAGAGAAAAACATAACAAGTTCCAAGGATATAATAAATGAAATTATTTCTAAGGCTAGCACTAGTTTTAATGATTTAGCAAACATGTTTGAGGAAAAAATAAATAGTAATACTGAAGCCGCAATTAAAGATATTTCGGCAAAATCAGATGAAATAGAAGGGAAAATAATAGAATCAATAACAAAAGGGACTCAAATAAGTAGCGAACACTTCTCAAGTTTTATAAAAAATATCGAGGGACCAGTCAATTCATTTAATGAGAAACTTGGAAATACAGTAAATTCTTCAAAATCTAGTTTAAATGCTAACCTGGAATCATTAATACAATCTTATTTAGAAACAATTGGTAGTGCGGATGAGAATTTTATATCCTCTGTTAATGGATTAAAAGAGACCCTTCCAAGTCAAATCAACAGTATGAATGATGGATTCCAAGGTTCCACTGATAAAATAGGGAGCGAAACTCTTAATAAAATTGATAATCTCACAAATCAAATGTTAAAATCGTTCGATAATGCCGTTGCAGGTGTATCGGAACCTGTCAATAAAGCTGTTGAAGTTGCCAATAACGGAAAAAGCACTTTTGAAAACATATGGAGTGATGTAAAATCAATTGAGCTTATGAATGCCGAAAATACATGGCAAATCACATCTCAACATACAATTATGACCTATCTCGAAGCGATGGTAAATAGAACAAAAGCTCATTTATTAATCGTAGTTCCTGACATGTCATTACTACCTGTAAATGCGATATTAAAAACTAAAATGATGCAGAAAATAACAATTGCATGTAAGATTACTGATAAAGAAATGGCAAATAAACTTGTTGAAAAAGGAAATGTTGATTTGCGTTCTATCACAGAGATGATTGTCTCTGCTATTGGAGCAGATAGAGACCAAGAAGAGGCATTTTATGGTCCTTATACTGAAAATCCAAATGAAATGGTATGTACTATAACCCAACAAGACGAGCTCATTAGAATTATTGCCGAAATGTTATCAAGTTTTTACAGAGGCCGTTCAATGAAATATACTAAAAGCTAATTTTTTTCTTTTCTTTCTCTTTTTTATAAAATTTTTAAAAAAAAAAAAATTTAGTTGTAGATTTAAATTGTTTTTTCCTATTTTAAATCTCGATTGTAGAAATAGAAGTTAAGAATTATTAATACTATCAACAATATGCTATCAAACCACGTAGTTTGTGTATATGTTGGGGAAAGAGGAAGTACTATTAATTCCCATATGTTCAAAGCAAGAATTACAATGCACCACAATATCGCAAATTCAATTATAAATTTTACCTGTTCTACTTCTGCCCTATTTAAAGCAATCAGAGCCATAATAACAGGAACTAAAAGTGTCCCTCCAAATGCCCTCCAATAATATGGATCAAACACTAGTGGATCTACTAAACCAGCATATATCTCTGGTATTATTAAATAAAGAAATGTAAAGATCAGTGCTGCTATCGCATCGATTAGTAGAATAATTTTAATTTCTTTTGTTACTTCTGGCATTTAATAAGATCAACTCAAAATTATTTGAAATGTTTTGGATTAAGCAAATTTTGTAATAGATTTGAGAAATCATTAAGATAGGTCCTTATTTATATATTTTTATAATTAAAGTCCTATAAGTTCAATATTTTAATATCCTTTGTTAAAGAAAGTCTAATAATTCATTAAAGAAAGAATTATATTTTTAAAAATAAAAGAGATCATGATAAACTGTTTTTATAATAAGGATTAAAGATTTTATTGAACTAAATCCAAATTATTTGGGTATTAACACTCTACTAATTATAAAAGAATGGTGGACATTATGAAAAAGGAATGGATTTTGTATGGGGCATATGGATATACCGGTAAACTAATTGCTCGAGAAGCTATATCTCGTGGTCATCGGCCTGTATTAGGGGGGCGTTCTCCTGAAAAACTTATTCCTTTAGCGAATGAATTGAATTTAGATTATAGAGTATTTGATCTAGAAAATAAAATTAAGCTATATAAAACAATCTCAGAATTTGATTTGGTTTTTCATGCTGCAGGTCCTTATATCCATACAAGTAAACCAATGGTTCAAGCATGTTTAAAAGCAGGAATAAATTACCTGGATATTACAGGTGAAATCCCTGTATTCGAACAGAACTTTAAATACGACGAGGAGGCCCGTGAGAAAGGCATATCTATAATTTCTGGAGTTGGATTTGATGTCTTACCTACCGATTGTATGGCTAAATATGTAAGTGACCAGATTTTAAATCCCACACACTTAGAACTAGCCATTGCTGGTGAAGGAGGAATAAGTCCTGGAACGCTTAAAACAATATTCGAGCATACTTCTACAGGATTATTAATCCGTGAAAATGGAAAACTCACAAAATTAACTCCTGGAAATGGGGCTCGAGAAGTCACCTTCTCTGATAAAATACGAACCGTCACCCCTACAGTTTGGGGAGATTTAATTACTGCTTATATTACGACTAAAATACCAAATATCATTGTTTATATGCCTTATTCACAAACCTTAGTTGATTTAATGAAAGCTACAAGATTAAAGAAAGATAAAGTCCGAGAATGGATTGAAAAAAATGTACACGGTCCAGATGAGTTTACAAGAAATACAGCAAGATCTTATATATGGGCTAAAGTATCAAATAACAATGGACAGGAAATTCAAGCTTGGCTTGAGACAATGGAGGGTTATAAATTTACTGCTGTCGCAGGTGTTAGAAGTGTTGAACAAGTCTTCAAATTATCTCCTAAAGGTACTTTAACTCCTGCTTTGGCTTTTGGAAAAGACTTTATACTAAAAATACCAGATACAAAACGCCTCGATAGCCATGAGGTGTCGGTAAATAATATCAATTAAAGCTTATTTTTTCCTTATTTTTAATGAATTTCAATTAAATAGTCTTAAATTATTTCAAATCTATATTTTCTTAGTTATTACCTTTAAATGACATTTTATGAATTATGAGATTTGAAACTCTGGATTTTGAATTGAAATCTAATGGAATCGGAATTATTACTCTCAACAGACCAGAAAATTTGAATGCGATGTCTTTTCAAATGTTCGAAGATCTAAACCACATTTTTGATAACTTAATGATAAATTTAAATTGTAGGGTCGTCATCCTAAAAGGCAGAGGACGGGCGTTTTGTGCGGGATTAGATTTGAAGGAAATGAATGTATTAAATACTAAAAGAAAACCGGAAGAATACAAAAAATTCTATTATTTGGACGTTCCCGAAGTATTGAAAAATAGGATATACTTTCAGTCGAGATTAAGCCGCACCATCGTGAAAATGAGAAAAATCAGCCAATCTATAATCGCTATAATCCACGGTCCGGCTACGGGTGGAGGATTTGCACTTGCATTAGCTTCTGATATTAGAATAGCAGGAGAAAAGGCAAGATTTAATAATGCTTTTATCAATCTTGGGCTTTCTGGTTCTGATGTAGGTACTAGCTATTTTTTACCCCGCTTAATAGGCTTATCCAGAGCTACTGAAATTTTATACACCGGCCGATTTATTAACGCTGAAGAAGCAGAAAAAATAGGTCTTGTTTTTAAAGTAGTGAAGGGGGATCAAAGTAAATTATTAGAAGCGGCGATGGACATTGCAGATGAATTGTTAACAAAAAGTCCTCTTGGTTTAAGAATGACAAAAGAGGCCATTAATTTATCACAAGATTCACCCAGTTTAGAAACTTTAATCCAATTAGAAAATCGGGCTCAGATGATAACTAGTGCTTCGAGTGATGTTTTAGAAGGAATGTTAGCCTTTTTTGAAAAAAGAAAACCAAAATACCCTAAACTTTAGAAATATTTTATACAAATGCATTTAAAATGATTGATACCTTTAATTAAAACTATAATATATAATCCTTACAAATAACTTGTATAAATTGGAAAAAAATGGAATTTGAAACTCTTTTATTTGAATTGAGGGAGGACGGTATCGGTATTTTAACTCTTAATCGTCCAGATAAATTAAATGCTATGAATTTTCAAATGATAGAAGATCTTCATCAAATTTTTGATTATCTGATGGTAAATCTAAATTGCCGTGTTCTCATACTAAAAGCTGCCGGAAGGGCTTTTTGTGCAGGATTGGATTTGCGAGAATCTACAGTTCTTCAAACCAAAAAGAAACCTCCAGAGCTGAAAGAGAAATTTTTTTATATAAGGGCTCCAGATAAAGATTTAATTAAAGCAAAAATGTATGGGCAATGGAGAACATCTCATTTAATTCCTAAAATGAGAAAAATAAACCAACCTATAATAGCAATTATCCAAGGACCTGCTACGGGTGCCGGTTTTGCATTCGCCCTTGCATCAGATATTAGAATAATAGGTGAGAATGGAAAATTTGCCAATTCTTTTATTAATATTGGGTTTTCTGGCGCCGACTTAGCTAGTAGTTATCATCTGCCCCGATTAATTGGCATGTCAAGAGCTGCTGAGATTTTATATACCGGACGGTTTGTTGATGCCCAAGAAGCTGAAAAAATTGGCCTAGTTTTTAGGCTAGTAAAAGGTGATGAGAATAAGTTATTTGAAGCTGCAATGGAAATAGCAGAAGAATTATTAACTAAGAGTCCTCTTGGATTACGTATGACCAAAGAAGCTATAAATTTAACTATGGATTCACCGAGTTTGGAGACAATGATGCAAATTGAGAATCGATCGCAAATGCTTTGCTCAACTTCAGCAGATCTTATGGAAGGTGTAAATGCGTTCTTTGACAAAAGAAAACCTAAATACCCAAAGTTATAAATAATAAAGAAGGGATGAGACATGGAATTAGAAACCATGAAATTTGAATTACGTGAAGATGGAATAGGTATATTAACATTAAATAGACCCGAAAAACTGAACGCAATATCTTTCCAATTAGAAGAAGATTTCCATCAAGTTTTAGATCATTTAATGGTGAATTTAGATTGTAGGGTTCTTATTTTAAGAGGAGAAGGGCGGGCCTTTTCTGCGGGAACTGATCTTCAAGAAGGCTTAACTTTAAACACTAAAAAAACTCCTGAAGGATATGAGAGATTTTATTTTTTAAATGTAAAAGAACCTATAAAAAGAAAAATGTATCACCAATGGCATATTACCCAGATAATTGTTAAGATGCGTAAAATCTCACAACCAATTATTGCTCTCATTCAAGGCGCAGCAGCAGGAGGAGGGCTTGCTTTCGCGTTGGCGTCCGATATAAGGATTGTTACGAAGGATGCCAAATTCATTAATGCATCCATCAATATTGGGCTTACTGGTGCAGATATGGGAGGAAGCTATTTTCTTCCCCGATTAATAGGAAGGGCTAGAGCTTCTGAAATCTTAATGAGTGGTAGGATTGTTGATGGAGTTGAGGCTGAACATATAGGTTTAGCAGTAAAACTTGTTGATGAGCCAGATTTATTGAATGCTGGACTTGAATTGGCAGAAGAATTATTAACAAAAAGTCCCCTTGGTTTACGAATGACCAAAGAAGCTATCAATCTTTCTTTAGATTCTCCAAGTCTAGAAAACATTGTTCAGTTTGAAAATAGTTCTATTATGATTACATTTTCTTCCAAAGATGTCAATGAAGCTTCAAGTGCCTTCTTTGAAAAAAGAAAACCAAAATATCCATTAAAATAATCAATTTTTTAAATATAACATTAATATCTTTTATCGATAAACGCTCTATATACTCCTTTTCATATCAGCCAACCGTAAGATAAAATTAAATATTTGTAATTTATTATCTTGTTAACCAATAATTTAAAGAGATCTTATGAGAAAGCTCGGGGTTTGTAAGTTCATATTCTTAGTGTTATTAATCCAAATATCATTATTTACTTACTTAAATCCCCAGTTTTATGTAGATAATTCCTCAAATCCTCAGCAAAAACGACCTTCACTTAAAGATTTGAGAAATGCTGCGCAAACTGAATATTACGAAATAGTTGGCACGAAAAACAATACAACATCTATTCAAATTGAGTTGCCGGATTTAACTTGGAATATTACTGAAATAAAACTAAATTTTACTAATATAAGCCAATATCGCCAGTTAAGAACCATAGAGGGGAATATAACAGCAGCCACTTTTAGACAGTTATATAAAAGTTCAAGTTGGCAATACAGAGTTTCTTATGGTCAAGAAATATTTTTTCCTGAATATACAAAACTATATGGTATTTACTTTTATGGTTTTAAAACAATTTTAACTCCACAGGAAGTTGTTAAAGTGTTGGTATTAGGTTTTGATGATGATACTCATATATACAACTCGACAATATATTATAACCAAACTTTGAACATTTCAAATAGTTTAGACTGGTATTTTCAAGATTTTTCTACTATACCCAAAAATTTTTTCGCTGATTCTTATTATTTTGCAATAGATGGACGCTCTTATATTCAAGAGGATCCAGACAATGTACCGACATATTTTTTTGCATTTAATGGGATAAATCCTCAATATCCATCATTATATTGGGGTGAAAGAGATTATTTTGGATTTCATGCTATAGAACCTCCAGGAGATCCCTTTTTGATAAGATTACTTGAAAAAGTGAATAGAACTTATTTCCCCGAGGAAATTCAGATGCAAGCATTAATAGATAATAATTATCATAATATTATGAATGAGACTCAAGCTGGTAATGGAAACATATCTTTAACAAATTTAAATTTTAATCCAGACTATAAAAATTTCAACATTCCTATAAGTACTAATGTTTCCGGACTCCAGTTGATTTATAATGTAAGTTTTAATATTAGACTTAGAAAATCAATTGAATCAATAAATTTAGGGGAAAATAATTCTGATGATAAAAAAAATATATCAATAGTATCTG
>JBHLNT010000336.1:0-3165 GCA_048941265.1 Promethearchaeota archaeon | reverse complement strand
TATATTCTTTTTGACGCAAAAGCAGCTAAGCAAGGTTATGAAATAGATACTACAGCAATAAGACAGTTTTCTGATTATGTTAATAATTTCCTGTCAAAATATGAAAAAATATTAGGAAAAGCACATTCATTTCTATGCATTTCTGGCAAATTCAAAGCCTCTGAAAAAGTTTTGATTAAGAGATCAGATGAATTATACTCAAAAAGTGGGACAAGATTAGCTCTTTTTGATTGTAATAATGTTTGTAATTGCATCAATTTTTTTCTCGATAACCTTCATCTGCGCCAGGTGACAGATTGGAGAGAGGTATTTTCGAAAACAGTAATTTTGTCAAAAGATGTTATAAGGACTGCTAAATCTTCTCAACGGGACTTGATTATGGGAAACAGCTGAATTATGGGAACTTCAAAAAGTCAAGGATCGCCTTCAACTCCTCCTTGGAATGCAGTAAAAAAAGCGTACCAAAAACCTGACATTGATAACAATCGAATTTCTCAGTTGTTATGGAGAGCAGGTTCCTCAGAACCAAGCACAAATTTAATAGCCTTACTTGGGCAACCAGTCGCATTTAGTTGTTTAAATATTATTCTTAAATCTGAGGATATTTTCTCAGCTTCACACGAAGCAACTAGGAATATTTCACGTGATAAACATGCTGGAATCACAGCTGAAATCGCTCGTAGGGCAATCATATCTTCCTTTGAAACGCCAGAAAAAACAAAAAATTATATAGCATCGTTATTTAAAGAAGCAACCAACTATTTGATATCGCGCGATTTATCTACCTTAGTTGGTACCTCCCCGAGATTAGAAGAACTGAAAAACACTACTAAGATTAAAATGGATATATTAGAGATAACGCAAAATAAAGTATTCAAAATGGATATTCCAAGAAAAATTCCAAATTATAAAAGTTGGTGTCAGCTTATTGAATCAATAGGGGATAGGCTAAAAAAGTGAATAAAGGCTTTTATCATCTCGAATTTGGTGACATAGATTTCAATGAAGAATTTGAAATTCTTAAGCCACATTCAAATCTAATCACAGGGGAGACAGCATTCATAGCAGAATATGGGGAAATTACTTCACTTGAGAGAGATGTGCTCAATTTAGCTTCTATGATCTATGCAGTTGATGTAGCACATTTGAGAGGCGAAAGAGAGTTATATACAAGATCATTTCAGCTTAGCATTCCAGTTGTAAACATTCATGCCTTTCAAAGTGCTAGAGATGAACTCGAGCACAGTTTATATCTACTTACGAATGATAATTGGGAACTGCAATTTGTACCAGTTCAGGGTGAAGTTGAAAGTTATAAAAAGTGGGACTCCAAAGCAGGAACTATAATTTTGTTTTCAGGAGGGCTTGATTCTTTAGCCCAAGCAGTAATTATAGCGGAAAAAGGTGAAAATGCATTGTTAGTTAGTCATGATTCAGGGAACCCTGTTGTGCTCAAGGCACAAAAAGAACTTTATAAATATTTACGAAGTATTAAATCATCGGATATTAAAAAAGTATCTTTCAGAGTTCGTGGTCAAAAAGGCAAAAATCGGAATTATCCAAACATTCATGAATCGTCCCAAAGAAGCAGATCTTTTTTATTTCTGTCATTAGCCTCTTTAGTCGCTCGTAGATCTGGATTTTTCCATGTAATCTTAATGGCAGAAAATGGTCAGCTTTCAATACATTTGCCAATTACTGCAGCAAGAATTGGTGCTTTTAGCACTAGGACTGCTCATCCAGAAGTATTAGGAGTGCTTCAGAATATATTCTCAAATTTATTACATGTAGACCTTACATTTGAAAACCCCTTTCTTTATAAAACAAAAGCTGAGGTAGTAAGAGATCTTTGTAAGAATCACCAAAATATAATTAATGAATCCACTAGCTGTTGGAAAGCCTCAAGAATAAAAGGAGCTGCAAGTCATTGCGGAATTTGTATCCCTTGCATATTGAGAAGAATTGCCCTCGAATACTGGGGAATAAAATTTGAATCAGAATGGGCGAGGAATCTTTTTAATGAAAACGTAATAAACCTAACACCTAACGACGAAGGAAAGAGAAATATGACAGAATACTCTGAATTTTCATCGTTTTTTTTAACAGAGAGGAAAGAAACAGAGTATGTAATAAATTATCCAGAATTAGTGAATAAATTTTTTGATTTACATGATGCAATCAATTTATATAAACGAGCTGCGAAAGAAACAGAAAAGGTATTTCGCAAATATAAACATCTTAGGTCATTAATAAATTGAATATTTCACACAAAACTCTTGAATTAGCGCGTATGAGCTTAAAAAGATTTTTTGACACTAAAAAATACAAATTTTCTGGAGGACCAAGTAGATTTCAGTATGTTGTATATTCTGTGAAAGAATATCACAATAAAGATTTAGCTAGCGCGAAAGCATACATTGAGGATGCATTTGATCGAAGAAATTTTAATAAAAACAAAATAGAAAAATATCTCAGCTATATTTCTACCTATGACAATTCCTATAGAAATCACCTGGGTGAAGCTATACTTATTTCTGATAGCATTTCGTATCCAATGTTGAATAATAAGGTTATATTAACTGGAAAAATAGGCAGGATAGACCTTGCAAGGAATAATTATGAAATCTGGCTATTTGAGGAAGATCCCCGAACGAATTGGAAAAAAGAATTGCGTCTTCCTCTAATACAAAACTATTATGCAGCTAAATTTAACGCTCCACTGAATGAAATGTCCGTGGGAATTTATTTTTTCTCTACGGGTGAATACGAATCAGTTTGTTTTGAAAATAATGAGGTAAATAAGTCCATAATTGAAGCAAAAAAACTCTATGCTAATCTATTAAAATATCCAAAAACATAAGTACGTTTTACAACTCTTATAATATTTCACAAGTGCACAAAATATGGGCAGGGAAGATATCCACAGCCCGAGGAAATTCCCATCTTATTTGATATCAGTTACTTATATTCAAGGGTAATATTGTGTCGCATAAGGTATATTATGTAAACTTTTTTATTATGTAATATTTTAATTCACTCAATCTCTTCAGTTTTCAATTTTTTTATGATTTCTTTAAGAATTTCTATGATTTCTTCCTTGCTTACATTTTCTTGCTTAAATTCTATTCTTAATCTGTACGTGTCCTTTTCTTTTGGCTTAAAATT
>JBHLNT010000335.1:0-3183 GCA_048941265.1 Promethearchaeota archaeon | reverse complement strand
TAGCATCCATCTTAGTGCGGGTTATGTTATTCATGTTCGTACTGATGCCGAACGTAGGAGGGCAAGCGCAATTAACGCAACAATTCCATTAATATTAGCACTTTTTATTAGTTTTGTAGTCCCGCTTCTTTATATCTACGGAGAGAGAGATTCGATGACTTTAGCGCAATCAATTGTCGTTTTACTGTTGGCCATTTGTGTTCTCATTTTAATACCGAGTATACGAGAATCAGAGGATCTGAAAGAGCGCTTTCTCCGAGGATTTCAAAATACAGAGAGAGATTCATTTTTTTTCTCGATGAAATCAGCTTTTAAGCGTAAAAACTTCCGCAGCACGATGCTTGTTGTTCTACTTGCGACTTTAGGAAGTACTTTATACTATGCCTCAGGGATATATTTTATGAAGGATATCCTAGGATTACCCTTAAGCTATGCTATATATACAAGTTTGGCGGGTTTTGTGGCTTTAATTATTTTTATACCCTTTTGGTCTAACGTTAGCAGACGATATGGTCATGCAAAAACGTTTAAATTAAGTCTTTTCTTAATTACTCTTCTTTATATTCCCTTTTTATGGGTCACGACTATATGGGAAGCAATTATATTTAATTTTATAGGAGGTTTTATTGTAGGGGGTTATTACATTGCTCTCGGACCCGTTGTAGCTGATGTATATGATGAGTGTACAATTTCAACAGGAAAACATCAAGAAGCTATGTATGCGGGAATTCAAACGTTTTTCATACGTATTGCGATTATCGGTCAAGCAATTATTTTTGTAATAATCCATATCCTTACTGGATATAACCCTAATCCACAAGCTAAGCAAACCTCATTGGCAATTTGGGGGATAAGACTGCATATGGCGCTAATTCCATCTCTCTGCTCTTTTGTAGCTTTTCTGATTATACTGAAGTATTATGACCTAATTGGTGACAAACAAAAAACTATTAAACGACAATTAAAGCAAATGAAGCTATAATGAAGAATTTCTTTAAATCTTATTTCTTTTTTATTTAGAATTTTAATTTAAGAACAAAAATACTTAGATAAATATTTTTATTATAATAAAAATTGAATATAATCAATGAGAATTATTGATGCGCATGCTCATTTATTTGACCATCCAAATTATTTAGAAAACTTAATCCGAACATTGGATGATTGTGGAATTGAAAAATGTTGCATAAGTGGATTGGGTAAATTATTCATGTGTGTCGATAATGAAGGGATAAAAAGTGCTATTGATCAATATCCTGATAAATTAATTGGAGCGTTTTTTATTCGTCCTGGAGATAATCAACCCAAAGATATAAAGAATGCCCATGAAGAAGGATTTAAGATGATAAAAGTGACGCTCCCACGTAAACCTTATGATGATCCATCATATTTTCCTTTATGGGAGATGACACAAGAATTAAAAATGCCTATCCTATTTCACACAGGGGTAGTAACAACATTAAAAAAGGCTCCCGAAGAAAGAATATCCTCATGGTTTATGCATCCAATGCGGATTGAGCCAATTGCAAATGCGTTCCCTGAATTAAACATGATTATTGCTCATCTCGGAGTCCATTGGAATGATGATGCTGCTGAATTAATACGAATGAAGCCAAATGTGTATGCGGACCTTTCAGGTGCTCCAACTGGATGGCGAGTAAGAGCTGATAGGATTGGAATAACACACTGGTTATGGTGGCCCGGAGCCTTTAAAAAAATTGTATTTGGCACCGATGTTATATTTAATCAGATTCCTCAAATTCTTGCCGAAGATAAAGCTCGATTAGATAAATATAATATCGATCAAAAAACTCAAGAGTCTATTTTTGCTAAGAACATCTTAAGGATGTTAGGGGGAAAATAATTATGATAAATAGGAAAGAAGAAGTTCGCTCTCTTATGCAGTTAACCCCTAAAGAAGTTATTCAGAAAGCGGGAAAAAACTTAATAGTTTGTAATGATTTAGCAGAATTACATCAACGGTTTGCTGAAGATATAGCCGCAGAAATTATTGGTAATAACGCAAAAACCTTGTCCACTCGATTAATATTACCAATTGGTCCCAAAGGTCAATATCCTATCCTAGTAAATATCATCAATGAAAAAAATATTTCCCTAGAAAATTGTTGGCTTTTTTTTATGGATGAATATTGTAATGAAGAGGGTAAGGTACTTTCTGAAACTCACCCCTTAAGTTTTAAAAGAGCTGCTAAAGCACTCTTTCTTAACCACATGAAAGAATATGGACTAAAATTAAACCAAGTATTTATACCTAATCAAGATAATATAAATCAATTAGCTGAAACCATTAATAAAATAGGTGGCATTGACTGTTGTTTCGGAGGTATTGGAATTCATGGTCATATTGCCTTTAATGAACCAGAACAAGGAATATCGGAAAAAGGTTCACGCAAATTGGCGCTAAATGAATATACCATTACCATTAATGCCATTAGAGCTCAAATTGGTGGTAATCTGGAAAATTTCCCCCGATATGCTTATACACTTGGAATGAAAGAGATTCTCAATTCTCGCAAAATTCGATTATATTGTAGTAACGGAACTGCTTTTGATTGGGCAAATACTATCTTAAGAATTGCCCTATTTGGAACTCCTGAAGATGATTATCCAGTTACACATATAAGAAACCACCTGAATTATATTATTATAACAGATGAGGATACTTTAGCTACACCAACAAATTTAATATGAAGTAAATAAAAAAAATATTTTATTTTTCCAATAAGTCGTATAGAGATCCTAGCTTAACTGAGTCTTTAACAATTTGTTCTGAAAACTCTATATTATTACTTAATGGCATTAAATCAGTAATTATAATTGTGCGTGTTTCATCTGGTACCATCGAGAAAAAGTTATCAGTTGCGATAAAATCAAAAATATCAGAATCAATGAAAACATATAGCGCAATTTTCTTACTATGAATTGTTAATTTAAACCCAGTATTATCACTGGAAATTTTTTCACAAGAAAAAGTTAATTCAGGATCATATACTTTAAAATGTTTTGGTGAGGAAAATAACCGAAATCCGTTATAAATTATTTTATTTTCTTTTTGCTTATCGATTAATTTAAAGAAAATAATATTATTTTGCATTTTATCTTTTTCCTGATTGATATCACTTACGTCTATGGTTCCAACAATCAAGGAATAGCATGGAGATA
>JBHLNT010000334.1:0-3221 GCA_048941265.1 Promethearchaeota archaeon | reverse complement strand
TTGGACGAAACTTCATCATAAGTATCCGAAGCAACAGGCATTAACATTGTAACCTCACCAATATAGAATATATTGTAGATGCAGAAAAAGAAAGTATGTGACCATATGTCCCATGTGAATAAAAAGGGTAAAAACGTTAATCCATGTATTGTAAAAGCTGTATAATAGCATTTCTTAAATCCGTGTTTACGGGCGTAATTTGACCAGAAGGGTATCGTACAAATACCGATAAAGGTACCGGCTAAAGCTGGAATTGCTGAATATGAATATGGAACGCGGTAAACATCCTTGAACATATAGATAAGAGATGCGGTAAACAAACTTGTTGCAGTAATGGATATTGTGTAACCGGCAAGTGACACAACAAAATTTCTTGTTTTCAACGCCATTTTCACTGTCTTAAAAAAACCTTTCTGTTCTGACTTTTCAATGGAAGTAAGGAACATCTGCTTCATCTCTTCTGACTCTTTTATACCGGTAAAAAGTATAATATTAAAAATCGCCAAAAGTATGACCATAACTATGGCCCAATTAACAAATGACTGTACATTACCATATTGTAACATTAGACTCCCAACTACCGTCATACCGGTAATAACTATGAACATTAATATCGTAGTTATTGCGAAGGACCTGCGGCGTTCGTATTCTGAAGGAAATTGGTTGGTATATCCTCCGTAAACATGGTCGTTATAAATGGAGAAAAACGTGTCAAAAACACATGTTATGACTATAAACCATAGAAAAATCATAAATGCATCCCAGCCTTGAGGAGGTACCCAGATTAAGTAGAAAAATATCAAAATCGGAACAGATGTAATAACAACCCAAGGAGCACGTAATCCCCAACTTTTCACCCACTTGAAGGGTTTTTCAGTGAGATAACCCAAAAGGGGGTCATTAACCATATTCCATATAGCAAATATAATAAATGCCAATGTAAGATAGACAACAGGTAATCCAATTTCGACCTCATAGAAATAGAACAGATTAGCTAAACCATAGCCTAGTAAATAATTAATGATAACATAACCAAAGCCGTAAGCTACCATTTTCCATGTTGATGCAATTTCCCATTGACTTAAATCTTCTTCAATAGCCATATTAGAATCGCCTTAATTAAATTTTTTATTTTTTTTTTGGACTTATATTTGTTTGAGTAATTTTTTGAATAAATTTGTGTGATTAAATTTGTGTTCGATTAATATTTAAAGGTATCGAATGAAAAATAAATTCCCATTTTTTTTTATTTTTTAGTAAAAATATAAAACAAATTATTATTAATCAAACCAAAGTTCTGACTTTTTTAAAGAGAGGGTTTTCTGGTACATCCTTTAGTAATCTTTACTTAGATTCTTTAATACTCCCTTATTTCTCAATCTAACTATATATTATCTTTAATTTTTCATCATTTTGACTTTAATGGTTTTCTATAAAAATCATAATATTTAGTCGCTTTTTAAATAGAAATAAAATATCTGGATATTATGCGAATATATCGATTTCTTCGCGAAATTGAAATTTCACGAAATGATCTAACACCCGGTTAAATTAAGCTATAAGAAAATATAATTTTAAGTGTGAATTTATGATTTTAAAAGTTAAATAAAATTTTCCAAATTATGCAATGAGTTTCAAAACAAAATTAAACCGCATTTTTCCCAGACTTCGCGAACTTTGGGAATATAAGGTATTTAAGTGGGCTGTAATTATTCATATGGGATATTTCATAGTCTCACTGGTTTGCGTACTCACAGTATTAAGAGATCAAAACGATTTTCTCATTTATTTTAATGCTGGCGGCATATTCTATAATGACATTAATGATTTATACAACCAAGAACATTATATATGGGATTACAGATATTTACCTTTAAGTGCTGCATTTTTTATTCCTTTTTATCTCTTAGGATTTGATTTAGGGTTTATAATCTTCCACACATTAAATTTGATTTTGAATATATTAATATGCGTACTGCTTTTTAAAATAATCAAGCTGGTAAGAAAGGAAGACCATGAACAAGATGAGAAGAGGATCATACTGTATATTAGCTTATATTTAGCGGCGGCACCTCAAATGTTTAATTATATTCTGGGTCAAATCAATTTATACATCACATTTTTTATGCTGGTAGCTCTCTATATATTTTTAACGCGTGAACAATTAAGATGGCATTTATTTGGGAGTATGATTCTGGGTATTAGTATTGTATTAAAACCTACAGCACTCCTCTTAATTCCGTTTTTAATGGTTATCAATTATGATTCGAGCCGTAAAAAGCTTATGTTTGATTTTTCTAAAAGTTTGATCAGGATTATTGGAGTGATTTTCCCAATTTCGTTAAATATAATCATATTTTTATTGTATCCTAAATTGTGGGACGGATTTATTGAAACAAATTTTACTGGTGGCAATCCCCTTACATTAAATTTCTCTTTCAGCATAACAAAAATTATATTAAATTTTTGTTATATGTATAACATCCCCTTCAATCAAATCTATGTATTGTTGGTTGTTCTGGGCATTATTGGTTCTTTAGGCTATGTTATCTTTCTTTTTGGAAGATATCATAAAAAGGATTCCATTATTTATGGTTTTACATTTGGAATGGTAATAACCTTATTAGTCTACTATGATTCCTGGGATCATCATTTGTTAAATCTAATACCCTTATTGATTATTCTAATCTTTATTTTGCCTAGAAAATCTGAAATAACAGTTAAATATATTAAAAAAGGATTACTCTTCTTTAGTTTCTTTGATTTAGCATTTATGGGATTATGGTTTCTTACGATGCTTTGGTTTCCATATAATTTTGCAAGTACTGTTTTTCTAATATTAATTTTTTATGGATTAAGCAAACATAGTCTATCCAAGGAGGATAATGCATCTATAAATAAATATGGAAAGAAAATTCAAGGAGGATAAGTTTGAAGTTAAAAGTTTTTTTGATCAGCTACTTTTTATTATTAATTATCCTCATAGTATTGACTCCAGTTGCAAAAGCTTCTAGTTATGAGGTTGGCGTAAAAAAAGGAGAGAGTTTTATATGGAACTGTAATGTTTGTGACAATAATAAAATGGACGAGATTTTAGGAAAAGAATGGGATAATGATGGTTTTTTTGAAGATCTAGAAAAAGGGACTCGCATGAAATGGAAAATACGAGATATTGATAATGATGAGAAAATCTACAGCTCAGAAACACATAATAATGAAAC
>JBHLNT010000117.1:0-13212 GCA_048941265.1 Promethearchaeota archaeon | reverse complement strand
CGGGTATTCAAATCCCGGCGGGCGCATTTGTCAATTTTACCATGATAGACCTTTTGTAAATCGCAAATCACTTATAATAGCATTTGATTCTTGCTCGGGAACTTCCATAAAAGCATAAAATTCATTTTGCCAGAATGCCCTTCCTGACGTTGTTGACCTGATATCCTCAGCAAATTTAATGGAATTCCTCACAGGTAATAAAATTTCAATAATTGCTTGATATTCTTTTTCTTGGTCAATAGTTTTAATCTTAGCAGAATATTTTGAAAGAAGCGTAAGTACGTTTTTGATGTAATCTGGAGGGAGTTGGATTATTGTATGATATATGGGTTCTAATAATATTAATTCACTTTCAGTTAATCCTTTTTTAATCGCTTCATAAAACATAGTAGATAATTCAGTGAAAGCACTTTCCTCATCTAATTCACTAATACTCAATTCATGTATTAAAATTTTAATTTCTGTTATTTTTTCGCCGCAGAGAGGGCCATTTAAATGAATTTTTTCTATTATTTTAGGGATTAGATCCTTAGAAGAGTCGTTTAATTCAGAATTTCCTAAATAAATTAATACGTTCTGGTCCTCATCAGTTTTCCAAAATTTTTTGACTTCTGTCTCACTAAGACCAGATTTTTCTCTTAAAACTTCTTGTAATCTGCTAAACGGTTTTATGGAGCGGTTATCTGTAGATTGAAAGAATCTCACAGATTTTTCATCAAGTCTTTCTATTTTTAATTCAAGTGCATTTTTACCATTGGGGGAGACAGTTTTAATTAATGATGAATAATATTTACAAGACTCTTTAAATACGGCTCTTGGTTCAGAGATTGAAACGAGTACTCCTCTTTTTGCTAATTCATTCGTACTGATTTCAAGATGTAGTGGCCCCATCCCTGATAATAAAAATTCCCCATTTTCTTCATTAATTTCGAACTTTAAATTAGGGTCTTCAATTAACAAATTTTCAATGAGTTCTTTCATTTTATCTAGATCTCTTAAGTATTCTGGCTCTAATGATGCTGTAACAACTGGCGTAGTAATATACTTCACATTTTCAAAAGGTATAATTTGATTAAGATAATTAGCCTCAACTATAGTTTCCCCACTTTTAATTTCTTTCAGACCTTCTATAGCTACAATGTTTCCAACTGGAATCTCATCTACTTGTTCTCTTCTTTGCCCCATGAAAATCCCTATTCTTTGAATAGTTTCATAATTATTTTCTCTTAAAAGAAATATCTCTCTTTTTTTAGAGCATTTACCTGAAAAAATCCTTCCTGTGGCAACTAAACCATGTTTATCGGCTTGGACTTTACTCAAACATATTATTAATGGACCATTAGGATCGCATTTAACCATAGCTCTCCCTACTTCTGTATTCAGATCTCCTTCGTAGATCTTTTTAATTCTATATTTTTGAGCTTCACTAGGATTTGGGAGATGATCAACGACCATTTCTAAGATGGCTCTGTGTATTGGAAGATAAATTTGCAAATCACTATAAGAATCTTTAGAATATGTCTCTTTTTTATATCGTGCTCTAATCCCACTAAACTTGATATCGCTTTTTTCCATGATTTTTGCAGTAAAGCCCCACTTATGAAGCGCGGAACCAAACGCTACATTTCCCTCAGCTGGAGAAACTTTCCATTCTTTATTAAAAGGTGGAGTCGCATACCTTTCTATTAATGTATTAAAATCATTAATGATTCTTACGTATTTTTTCCTAATTTCTTCATCTGTAAGTTTTAATTCCCTAATTAGTCTATCCACTTTATTGATAAAAAGAGCGGGTTTAACTCCCTCCTGCAATGCCTGTCTTATTACTGTTTCCGATTGAGTTATTATCTCTTCAACGGCATCAACGACTACTACAACCCCATCAACAAGTCTTAGTGCCCTAGTAACTTTTCCACTGAAATCTAAATGTCCTGGAGTATCCACAAGATTAATTAGAAAAGGCTCATGTCCCTCAAGAGATTTCTCGTAATATAGCGAAATATTGGCAGATTTCATGGTTATTCCCCGCTTTTGTTCCTCTTCAAGAAAATCTAAAGCTCGTGCCTCACCCGCCAATTCTGGACTAAGTAAACCTGCCTCGCTTAAGAGTGAATCAGATAACGTTGTTTTACCGTGATCGATATGTCCAACAAATCCAATATTTCTAATGTTCTGTGTTTTTTCCATTAAACTTAAAATTTCAGAAATCTCTTTTCGACGAGGCATGTATTTTACAAAGATTTATTCATTAAAATTAATTAAAAGTATAATTAATTTGATTAATATTTTAGTATTTATAAAATAGAGATAAGAGAGGGAAATGACTTTTCTCGCTACTCAAGATCTTCTTCATTTAATTGATATATCGAATACCAATCTCAGCTGGGTCAGAGGGCTCATTAAAAAATCATTTCCCTTAATATTTTTATTAGAATTAATTATTTATAAGTTCACTTCTCCATCAATTTTAACGATTCGATCATCAATGTGCAATCTTTTATCACAATAAAGTTCAATACATTTAGGGAAGACTTTATGCTCCCATTCTAATACTCTTGGTCCAAGAGAGTCTTCTGTGTCGTTATCATGCACTTTCACGCATTTTTGTAAAATAATTGGTCCGTGGTCAGCATCAGCATCGACAAAATGAACAGTACATCCAGAAACTTTAACTCCATATTCTAAAACGTCTCGGTGTGCATGCATTCCTTTAAAAGAAGGTAATAAAGAGGGGTGTATATTCATAACATTACCATTGAAAGCTTTGATGAACATTGAGGAAACAAGCCTCATATATCCCACAAGTACTATTAATTCACATTCGTATTCTTTAAGAACATCGATCATTTTTTGGTCAAACTCTTCCCGAGTACCTTTATGTTTATCGGATTCGATTAATGTATGGGGAATGTTATGATTTTTAGCTCGTTGCATACAATAGGCTCCTGACTTATTGCAAATTAAAACCTCAACGGTTGCTTTATCTTTTAAAATTCCACTTTCAGTGGATTTAACTATAGCTTCAAAATTTGAGCCACTCCCCGATGCAATTGCTCCAATTTTTACTTTTGCCATATATCATCTAATTTTCCCTTTAAAAAAAACTTATCCAATCTTATAAACTATAAAACTTTACCATATTTTCCATAATCATAAGGTTTTTATTTGACAATTAGTATAATAAAATTAGAATTATAGAAATTATTTTTTAACTAAATTCTCTCATAAATAAAATTATGTAAGAGAATTAATATATCTCGTTTATCCAAAACCAGAATTAAAAAATAATCAAAATATCTTCATATACAAATAAATTTTGTAGTATAAATATATAAAAATTTGATACGTAGTTTAAATGATTGATTTAATATAAAAATCAAATATTTCTGATGCGTTATTTATTTATTTAAAAGAGAGTAATAAATATGAGTTTTGAGAGTGAATTACAAAGAATTAAAGATGAGATTGTCTCTAATCTTCCTGCTGAAATAAAAGTACAAAAAATTGAATTTGAGGGTCCTGAAATTGCTGTTTATTCTGAGAATTCAGATTTAAGTCTGGATGATAATTCAACTGTTCTTAAGGATCTAGCAAAAATAATGAGGAAGAGAGTAGTTTTTCGATGGAATGTAGAAAAAAGAAAGGATCCTAATGAAACAGAAGATTATATAAGAAATTTAGTAGGTGAGGAAGCGGAGATTTCGGCTATTGAATTTGATCATACTAGAGGGGAAGTTATAATTGAATCGGGTAAACCAGGATTAGTTATTGGTAAAAAAGGAGTCAATTTGAAAGAAATTCGAGCTAATACCTTCTGGCAACCAAAAACCATAAGAACACCTCCATTAACATCACGGACTATCCAATTAATTAGGGGGATGCTCAAGCAAGAAAGAAAAACTCAGAAAGAAATTTTATTAATTATTGGGAAAAGAATACATCGTCCAATCCTTTTTAATGATCTATGTGTCCGTATGACCTCTTTAGGTGGATTTCGGGAAGTTGGAAGGTCTTGTATCCTTATGCAAACCAGAGATAGTAATGTCTTACTTGATTGTGGATTAAATGTAGGAAATCCGAATGAAAAATATCCTTTTTTTGAAATTCCAGAATTCAGTGTGCGAGATTTAGATGCAGTAATCGTTTCTCATGCACATTTGGATCATTGTGGACTTGTACCTTTCCTTTTCAAATACGGTTATAGGGGTCCTGTTTATTGTACATTACCTACTAGAAACCTATCAACAATGCTGCAATTAGATTATGTCCAAATATGTGAGAAGGAGGGGGTTATAAGCCCATATTCTAAGAGAGATGTAAAGACAACAGTACTTCATACGATTCCGCTTTCATGGGGTAAAGTTACTGATATAGCTCCGGATATTAAATTGACGCTCCATAATTCTGGTCATATATTGGGCTCTTCGATCGTACACTTACACTTTGGAAAGGGAGGGTATAATTTTGTATATACTGGGGATTTTAAATTTCAAAAAACCCGATTGCTAGAAAAAGCTAATGTTAAATTTCCTAGAGTGGAGAGTTTGCTTCTTGAAGCTACTTATGGTGGACCGCAAGATCGAATTCCTAGCCGGCACGAATCAGAAAGAGAGCTCAAACAAATCTTAAACTCAACGATTAATAAAGGAGGAAAAATTTTAATCCCTGTATTGGCAGTAGGAAGGGCGCAAGAACTAATAATAATTCTAGAAGAATTTATTTCGAAAGAAGTGATTCAAAATGTTCCTATTTTTCTTGACGGATTAATCAGTGAAGCTACGGCTATTCATACTGCTAACCCTGATTTTCTAAGTAGTGATCTAAGAGAAAAAATACTACATCAAGGTAAAAATCCATTTTTAAGCGACTTTTTTACTACTATTACGGCTCATGAGGAAAGATTAGATGTGCTGAAAGGAGGACCTTGTATTATTATGGCTACAAGTGGTATGTTAATTGGAGGTCCTTCTGTTCAATATTTAAAAGGTTTAGCAAATGATAAAAATAGTGCCCTAATTTTTGTTTCTTATCAGGTTGCTGGAACGCTTGGTAATAGAATTCAACGAGGATTTCGAGAATTTCAATACGTTGACGCAAAAGGAAGAACTCAGTTAGTAAAACTAAATTTGAATGTTTTTACTCTGGAAGGTTTTAGTGGACATTCATCAAGGAGTCAAATATCACAATTTCTGCGCCGAATTCAACCAAGACCTAAAATAGTTATAACTAATCATGGAGAAGAGAGCAAATGTGTAAGCTTATCAACGATGATTCACAAAAAATTAAGGAAAGCCACCAAAGCTCCAAAAAATAGAGAAACTATCATTTTAAAATGATATTATACACGATAATTCATAGAAAATTTGAAAAGCAACTAAAGCGCTAAAAAATCGTAATATTATTACTAAAATAATTTCTACCCTCTTATTCTCATTTTTCAAAAGAGTTAATTTTCAAATATGTATGAAAACTTAATTTTTTTAAAGAGTAATTATTTATTATCTTAAAATTTTAAACCATGTGGAATTCTATTGACATTAAAAGAATATAGGTTCTCTATACCTCGAAGAATAGTACAATTCGTTTCTTTTGTGATTATTAATTACGCGATTTTAGAATTTATTTTTATGATTAATTTAAACAGTCTAGAACCGTTTGTAAAAGCCCTCCCTATTCTTGCAGCCCCAGAAAATCCATTATCAAAGGGAGCTGGATTTGCGGAATATATTTTTTATTTCATAGCAGAAGGTGAATTTCCATTTTTGCTTTTAGGAATACTCCTTTTGATCGTATTATTTTCAAATCGATTTTTCTGTGGTTGGATATGCCCCATTGGAACGATACAAGATGGATTATCTGCTTTTCCTACAAAGAAAAAAAAAGTAGGCCTTGAATGGCATAAAACATTATTGAATTTGAAGTATCTAATTGTCATTTTGTTATTATTTATCATCGTTCCCTTGGGTATTACGAAAACAACAGATAAGGGTTTCTATCACGATTATAAGCAGGCTTTAGGAGATATCGCCAGAAATCCAGTCGGATATTTTTCTCTTTCAGAATATATTTTTGTATTTTTTCCTCAATTGGTTGAGAAAATGTGGGAAATAGAGAATTTAGAACCTCTTTTTACGGAGTTTGCTGTATTTGTTATTTTTGCATTTTATCTAATTGTGCTTATCGTATCAGCATACTATCCTCGAGCTTATTGCAGATATATATGTCCTTTTGGAGCGATTACTGCGGCGATTAGCGATTATTCGTTTTTGAAGTTATCGCGAAATCCAGTAAGATGTGTCGGTAGAGCAGATTGTGGAATTTGTGAAAGAATCTGCCCAAAGCAGATCCGAATATTAGATGAACCTTTTGAATTTTTTACAGGAAATGGAGAATGTAATTTATGCGCAAGATGCATGGAATCCTGTCCTTATGATGCCATCGAAATAAGGTTTGGATAAATTTCTATATTAAGTTTAACATATAGATCCCATGGCAGAATATATAATGGATCCTAAAAAAATCGAACAACTTCGTTTACGTCTAAGAAAAGATAGCGACATTGGAATCCATGGAATTTTAAATTCACAAGCAGTTAGATATCATGAAGAGGAAAATGATAAAGATTACTCCGATATAAGACCACCCTTTTTTAGAGATGCTGATCGAATTGTACATTCAAAAGCGTATGCACGATATATCGATAAAACTCAAGTATTTTTCGATATAATCAATGCCAACATAACTCATCGTTCCTTACATGTTGTTTTAGTATCAAGGATAGCAGAACAAATTGGCAGAGTTCTAAAGCTGAATGTAGATTTATGTCATTCTATCGCTCTTGCTCATGATATAGGACATTCTCCTTATGGTCACGTTGGTGAGGAGATATTAGACAAGATTAGCCAGAAATATAATTTAGCTAAATTCATGCATAATGCTCAAAGTATACGATGGCTTGCTTATCTTGAAAAAAGATTCCCAACAAAACCAGCAAAAGGATTGAATTTAACTTTACAAACGCTTGATGGAGTACTCTGTCATGATGGAGAAATCAATGAAAAGGAATTAAAACCTAAAAAAATAAATGGAAAAACGTGGAAAGACCACTTTAAAGAATATGAAGATTGTTTCAACGAAAATAAAATTAAAAGAATTCCTATGTCATATGAAGGAATTGCAGTAAGATTTGCTGATTCAATTTCATATATTGGCAGAGATATCGAAGATGCCATTTTATTAAAGTTTATCAAAAGAAAGGAGATTCCTGAGAACTGTAAAAATGTTCTCGGTGACACTAACCGAAAAATTATCAATACACTAATTATGGATTTATTAACTTTCAGTCTAGATAATGATACAATAGGGTATAGTGAAGAAATTTTTGAAGCATTAAAAGCCTTGAAAAGATTTAATTATGAAAAAATATATGATAGAAGGGATTTATTTACCAATAAGAATTCTCAGACTTCTTTTAAGGAAGAATTAGCTAAAAAATTTGTGCTAATTTTTGAAATATCATTGAAAGATCTTGAAAATGAAAATAATAATTCTCCAATATTTAAGGATCATATAGAATATATAGATGACGCTAAATATTCAACATATTATAATCCGCTTAAAAAAAGTAATAAATTATCTTTAATTGTTAGAGACTATATCGCTGGAATGAGTGATAAATACTTTATGGAAGTATATGAGCAATATCGTAAAAGGACTTAAGAAAAAAAATTTTTAACTTAGTTTTCAAAAATAAATCCGTTTAAATAACTAAATTTCGATATTTTCATAATTTAAGTAGTAACTTACAATCTAAATTGTAGATTTAACTATTTTTTAAGAAAAATCAAGTGAAGTGTATTATATGGTTTAACTAGATAAATGGAAAGGGTGGATTACACAAATCGGAAGATATATAATAAGTTTTTTTTTCAGTTTCCCGAGCGGGGCGAAATTAGCCACCACCTCACGGGGTTTTGAATTTCGGCAGGGGTTTTACATAACAAGTTTAATAGCCGAAACTTTTTTTTAAAATATCTTCTCTTTTTTTGTGTAATCCAATTTAATATATGATTGCAACTACTAATAAATCTATCTCTAATTTTATTTACAAAATAATAATTTTTCTATTATTATATTTCAGATTATATTCCATAAAAAAGTTTTTTTCCAAACTCACTAAAAGAAAAATTTTTTAGAATTTCTAAATTATATTAATTTAACTTTTTTTACCTATAAAAGCCCGATAGTGTAGTGGCCAAATTTTAGCAAAAACTAGAAGGCAATGCATTTGGGACTCTGAATCCCGAGACCCAGGTTCGAATCCTGGTCGGGCTATTCATTTTTATATTACCCTGTTCGCTTAATTAAGTGATAGCCAAATTGAGTTTTTACCGGCTTTGAAATCTCTCCAATCCCTAAGTTAACACATGCATTCCAAAATTCTGGTACCATTTTTCCTTTTGGAAATTCCCCCAAATTCCCTCCCTTATTCTTACTGGAGCAAGTAGAATATTTTTGGGCAAGTTCTTGAAAATTCCCTCCAGATTGTAAATCTTCATAAATCTCTTGAGCTTTGCTTAATTTATCGACTAATATATGGCTTGCCTTGATTTTTCCACCACGGATTGGAGCTCCTCCTTTTTTCATTCCAGAACTTTTATTTTTCTGCTGATAACCTTTACCATATTTATTTTTTCCCAAGTGATTATCACCTAATCTTAATTTAATAAGTAATAGCTTTTATAAAATATACTTTAAATAAACAATATCTAAAAAGAAGATATATTATTAATTATCTATTAGGTATCGAAAATTCGAAACTTCTTTAATTGAATTTATTTCCACAACAATTTTATGAAACTCTTCGATAGAACCTTCAAAAACCATAAATAGTTGTAGATTTTTAGAGAAATGCTGGTTCTTACTAACAATTTGGTCTTTGTATTTATATTCTATTTTATTTAATTTTCTGAGAACATTGGAGTCGTTTGGTAAAACCACAATCATATTTCCAATAATATTTTTATTTTCAAGGGAGAATGTTTCACCAGACGAATCTGTAATATTAGATATCTCAGGGGTTTGCATTAAGCGTAATAAGGCATCTCTTATAATCTTGGATTTGTTTTCATACTTTCTGCTGGAAACTAATTTATTGATAAATTTTTTTAAGCTTTCACTAATCGAAATGCTTATAATAGGCATGATAAAATCATTCTCTTATTTCTCTTTGTATTGATCAATATATTGTTTAACACATTATATATATTTATTTGTAGTTAAAACCTAAATTTTTAGACTTCTGGTAAGTACATTTCGGAATTGTTCTACATCATTTACTAGTTTATCCGCATCATCATCAGTAATATTATCGTCTTTTTCGTACTTATTTAATCTTGTCAACCAAAATTCTATTCGATCTAAAACTGGGTCATCTTCTTTCAATATTTTCCTTAATCGTACAAACGTATCATGTAATTTAGTCCGAATATTTTGAGCTTTCCATCTTAGCATACAATAATCAGAAATCTCTGCTAAATTTTGCGTTATAGCCATACTATTTATTGTTATCTCGCGTTCTTCTGATTTGATTTTTCTGATTATCCCAATCTGCTCCATTAATAATTCAATTACTCTTGCTAAAAAGCCAGTGAGTTGTCCCGGATTTGCACACCAAACGCGAACTTCTAAAGATTGATTAGCTGCAGAAACGAAGATTCTGGTAATTATTCGCCCACCTGTGACTTTTGCTTCTGCACAGAACCAGGCTTCAGCCTCATATGAGCTGGCAGCATCTCCGCTCTCATATGATGTTACCATGCTTGTTTCAAAGTATTTTAACGCTCTAATAGCCGCTCTATAAGCAAGTCTTGGATCTAAATCGGCTATTAAAAAAGCTCGAGCATCATTCGGAAGATCCTGAATCGAAAGTTGGCAATCTTCAATAGTGCTCATTGAAGTACATACCAAGGGACATTTTATCTGAACCTCTTTCTTCCTCACATGAATTGTATTTTGTTCGCCTAATGCATTTTTAAAGATTACAGTTCCTCCTATGTTGGATATTCCACATTCTTTTGGTTCTAAATAAAAGTCTACTCCTCGGGAATTATTTGACTCTATTACTGGTATAGTAATTAATGGTTGCTTTACATTATAACTGGTGGGTACATCTAAGACAACTTTCACATTATTAATTGCCATAGTACTATGATTTCTAACTACGACTTTAAAATGAAGCTGTCCACCCTCAAAGTCATAATCTCTTAATACTTCTATGTTATTTTCTCCTTCTTTAACTTCTTTGCCTTTTGCGGGAGCAGCCTTTCTACCCTCTAAAGGTACACTATATGCAACAAATAATTTTTTTTCTGAATCAATATATCCATCAATATCTCCCTGCCCTATTAATCTGGCTAAATTTTCTTCCACACTTGCTTCTGTAATTCCTAACCTGTTTGAAATTTCCCGTAATGACATGTTCCTATACGCTCTGGCAAGTTCTTTTATTTTTACTTCAAGGTGCTTCATCGTCATGAATTCTCTGCGTTGTGTGAAAATACCTCTTATAACTCCTTGTTTAATCATTTCATGTAGAGTTTTTCGCGCTAGTTCTTCGGCAATATTCTCTTTTTCAGCAAGTTTATTAAGCTTTACAACACCAATTTCTTTCGCATATTTTTTTATTTCATTATGTAGTTGATCAGTAGTCACAATTTCTTTACCTCTATCGGCGAAGAAAGCGTCAATCATCTTTGTTCTCATCAAATTCACACAAAAGTTTTTGATTAACTCAGAAGGGATGTTAAAATTTCTGGCTAGATCGTCTATAGATATTCTTCCTTTTTCTTTAATCTTTTTAATTAGATTATCAGTAATATATTTCTGAGTGAAATAATTCTTCTTTTCCTTAGAAAATGAACCTCTAATTTGATGCTGACTAATGAGTTTATAAACTACTTGAAGGGCCATTTCAGCGTTCATATCAAGCATTATTCCTAAATCTGCTACTTTAATTGCACCTTCATTCTGAATTTTTGAAATTAATTTCTCTCTCATTTCATCTGAGATATAATAAAACATCCGATTTTTCTGGTCTATAATTCCATAAATCCGATCTTCTTCAATATACTGTTTGATTAATTTGATCATTTGCTCTGCTGTAATGTTAAATGAGTCCATTATTGTGGAAAAATTCGTAGTTACAGCTCGTTTTAAAAGCTCTAAAAAACAATTAGGACAAACTCTGCGTCCACTTGTGTACTTTAGCTTTTTCTGACACTCTTTCATAGAAGACCCTGTAAGAAGGTTATATCTTCTTGCTTCTCTTGTAAGCTGATCTTTTGACGGAAAAAATAAACCTGGTGTATTTTCATATGAATTCCAAGCACATTTGGTACAGCTTAAATAAAATTGTCCCGAAGATAGTCTTTTAATTCTCAATAAAGAATCACATTCAGGACATCTACTATTCTCGATAACGGAACATTTATAATTATTTTCTACTGCATCTGATTTAGAATATTTTAAGTCAATATGTTTTTTACATTCCCAACTCTCGGTGGTTGCCATATGGTTGAGACAAAAACTTGATTTACATTTTTCACATTTAAAATCTATACTTTTAGAATCACAGAATAAGCAATTATCAGTCATGACTTAATTTATTTTTATTTTTTTCTCTTATTTTTCTATAAAAATAATATAATAATAACATAATAATAATTTTATCTAGACCAATTTTTACTAGACCAAAATTAGATTTTTTTGTTTAAATACTCATCTCCAGAAACCATAAATACAAATATGGTATTTATTTTACGTGAACAGGGAAAATATGAATACGTAAGAAAGCTAGGATCATTATAATGGTGTTGAAAATGATAATAATCATTATCATGATGATATAAATTCTCCTCCTTTTATGATCATTAATTTGGACTTCAAAACTCTCTTTTGCCAATGCCAATGGAAATAGTCCAATAAATGTACCGATGGAAAAATAAAATACTGTTAAAAGTGCTTCAACGAAACCATAACTCAATGAAAATATTAAACATTGAGAATAAATAAATAATTCAAAAATGCAAGGAGGGAATCCTGATAATACCCCTAAGAGATACGGAGTTCTTTTTTTATCCCAGTCTAAATTACTAAATTGTTTTCTTAATTTTGAATGAGGTTCATAATCCCGTCGAGTTATAAAAAATAGGAAGCCTATAGCTACAAATGTTGAAGAAAATGCTCCAAAGAAAATTATTGCAAAGGGGTCCGCGACAAATGTAGGAAAAATAATCAGCGGTACCAAGCTTATTAAAATTGTAATGATAGCAATCGTTAAGTTCGCCGTCATTAACCCTAGACCGTATAAAATTAGAATAAATAAACTCTTTCTTGTTTCTTTTGTGATACCAAAGGTATAAAAACAGAAAATACTCTTGTCTTCGCAGGGTGATAAGGTGTGAAGAAGCCCTAATAGAAGTGCCGGAAAAAAAATAATGAGATACTCTTGAAAGAAAAGATATTGTTCCATGGATATTTTTGTTAATTTTCGATTGAATTTAATATTTTTTTAAATTTAAGTGTAAATTTGAAGTATCGCTTATTTATCTTAGTTTTTATTAATTTAATAAATATTTTTTAATATTGAAAAGGGTAATTTTTTCTCATAAAAAGCTTTTCCAACAATAACTCCGTGAGCTCCGGTTTTTTCAAGATTTTTAATATCCTCTTCATTTCTCACTCCTCCCGCAGCATATACTGGAATATCAACAGATTGTACCATTTTTTCAATATTCTTTAAATCTGGTCCAGTAAAAGCACCATCAGCTTCAACTGATGAAATTAAGATATATCCCGCACCATATTCAGCCATTTTTTTCCCATAATTAAAAGGATCTTTATCTATTTGTTGGGTCCACCCATGTGTAGAGATTTTTCCTTCTTTATAATCCAGAGCAACAATAATATGCTCTGATCCTACTTTCTCAGCTAATTTTTTTATTATCTTTGGTTGTTTGATTGCTAAGGTTCCAATTATAACACGTTCAGCTCCAATATCGATAAGTTCAACTGCTGCTTCATATGTTCTTATTCCCCCTCCGATTTGTATTTTTAAATTACTCATCCTTGCTTTTAATATCATATTTTTTAGAAGTTTTTTATTTTTATCCGATCCCCATGCTCCATCTAAATCAACAAAATGTAATCTCA
>JBHLNT010000116.1:0-13287 GCA_048941265.1 Promethearchaeota archaeon | reverse complement strand
TTATCCCCAATATTATCGATCCAGAACGCTTGACCAGCAGTAGTGTTATAATTCCTCTTACCTGCCCCAAACTCAGCCTTTACAGTAAGATCGCGCCCATACAAGTCAAATTTCTTACCTGCTTTTGCGATAAGTTCTGTCGCCAACTCCGATGGTATTTGCACTTTTTGCTCCTTTATTTCTACTGAAGCTCCATAGTTTTTAAACCGAGATAAAATTTCATCATGGGGGATTCTTACTCCTATTCTTTCTAAAATTTCAAGCGATGCTTGGTGGATTTGAATAATTTGTTGGTTCGTGAGGATTTTCGATAACATAATTAATATAGAAATATCGTGTAAATTTATATAAATACTTTTACAGAGAATTTATTTTAGATTAGATGATGATATTTTATTTAATTCATTGAGAAGATTTTTATTTATAGGTCTCAACGGAACCTTTTTAATTAATTTGGAAGCCTCCTCCAACGCCCTCTTCCTCGTCGATTTTTCTCCTGAGTTCTGTCATAAATTTTCTGATTTTTTAAAGAACTTATACCAGTGTTCTATTGAGGATTTTTTCATATCATCACGAAATACCTCAAATTTATGAGGAATATCAATTTTATCAAGAGGAATATTATCCTCGATAGCATTCTTTATTGATTTTCGAAATTCTTTGAAAAAATCAATGTAAATATCGAGAGAATTTTTTCCTTTTAACACCTTTCCATGACCGGGTATAATTAATTCAGCATTTAAATTTTTCATAATTCGAAGTGCTTCAATATACTTTTCTGGATTGCATGTCGGATCACCCGCATAAGGAAAATAGTTTGCAAAAATTAAATCTCCTGCAAATATAACTTTTTCATATGGAAAATATATAATACTGGTTCCAGAAGTATGCCCCCCTAAATGCAATATTTCGATGAATAAATCTTCATCATGAATTATTAATTTATCATGAAATCCAATGTGAGGTAGCTCAAACTCTACGCCTTCTGCTAAGGGATCTTCTTTTGGAAATTGCTTAACCCGTAAATTATATTGTTCTTTGATATTCTTTGAATTCATATTTCTTATCATTTGCTCACTACTAATTGTTATGATATCTCTAAATGGACCGATTCCAAAGATATGATCTGCATGATAGTGAGTAAAAATAAGAAATTTAATTGGCAAATTAAAATATTTTTCTAGATTCTGACGAAAAATGAGGGCTGTTTTAGCATATATTGTAGAATCTATAGCAATTGTAAAATTTCGTAAAGAAACCGCTCCGGCATTTCCACGACCTATACCGGTAGTATTCGCAACTGTATGGGGAGTAGTTGTTTCCAAATCGTAATTTAAACTCATATTTTCTTTCCTCTTTAATTATTATTTTTTTTTCATATGTTATATTTCTACTATTATAGATTTTAAATTTATTACTTAGAAAAACTTTTGAAAGTTTGCGTGGTTTTTTTCGATGCTTTATCTTTTAACATCATTTTAACAACATTATCGGCTCCAGTTATTGCTCCTATGACCCCACCATAAGTTTCGCTTTGAGCACCTACGAACCAGAGTCCTTTGATGGGAGTTTTATGTGGCGGTGGAGGTATCGTTAAATGAGGGACCGAACCGCCGAAAGCATGATGTTTCAGATAAGTTCTTTTTTTAAAATCTTCAGGAGTCAAAATAATCTTTATTTTAGTATGTTCTCGCAATCCAGGAACATATTTTTCCACAATTTCAAGAAGTTTCTCAGCCCATTCTTCTTTATTTTCATCCCAATTTCCATTAATAGGAGTATTCGGTGCAATTGTATATACAGTTACCGCATGATGTCCAGGAGGTGCCATGTCTGGTGAATGAACTGAGGGGATATATATTAAAAAACCATCCTTTCCCTCATGATAAATTCCTTTTTGACATTCTTTTATACTTTCGTTAATATCATAAGTTAAATAATAATAGCATAGAGCCGCATTATTCTGATGCACAGAAGGGTCATAATCAACGCCCAAATGTACCATAAATACAGACTCCGTTGTAAATAATTCATTAATATATGTTTTTAGAAAATCTTTGGGAAGCTGTTTTTCTCCAATAAGATCTAAAAACAGTTCTTTAGCCCCGCCACTAGCTACTATTGCATCAGCTTTATACATTTTTCTATCAGAAGTAAGAATGTTTTTCACTTTATTGTCTTGAATCAAAATTTTTAAAACTGCAATATTTGTTATAATCCTGCCACCAAATCTTATCAATGCTTCAGCTATAGCATTTACTAACTCTATGCATCCATTTTCTATAAAACACCAGGATGATTTATGCTCGTGCTCTCCATAGTTAAGTGGCACTCTTTCGTCATATTGAGACTCCGCATTAATAATTGGGATAATTAATCCTGGAAAAATTTCTGGTGGGGCCACATAATCAGCAAGAATACCACTAAAAACAGCTTGAAGTTTTTTGTTTGAAAAACAGTAATCCATAAGTTTTTGAGCACTCCAGTTTTTCTTACCCATTACTGGAATGAATTTTAATAACAGTTTTATTTTTGAGAACAATCCAGATTTATTAAGTAGACCCGATAGGTCATGGATTCGTTCATAAATTTTATAATATCGTTGTATACCTTTTGAATCTTCCGGAAATAACTTCTTAAAGTATTCTTTACGCCAATAGATCCCTTTAAACTTTTCTGGTCTTCTTATGTAAAAATCGGGAAAAAAAATTTCTCGATAACCTTTTATTGTATTCACTTTATCAGAAATGCCTAGTTTTTCGAGAACAGCTCTACCTGGCTCACCAAAACTTAAATCTGGAATTAACATTTGACCCCAATCCCATTTATATCCATCCTGCATAAGTGTCGCAGTTACACCTCCAACTTTTTCATGCTGTTCAAAGACTATAACATCATGGCCCTCTTTGGCTAATAAGGCTGCAGAAGTAAGTCCAGACAAACCAGATCCGATTATTAAAACTTTCATTAATCCATTAAATTTAATTCATTATCTAAATACTATTGATAAATAAAATGAAATGTATATTTAAAACTAAATTCTCTAAATATCATTAAAATTTAAAAAAAATTAAAAATAAAAAATTGGGAAAAAAATTCCTTATATAAAAGTTAGTGCTTATTTATTTTCTTCAGGAGGTTCTGGAGGTCTTGCTAAAGCTAAAATTTGTCCAATTAATGCGATTTGCGAAGCTCCCTTTACTTTACCACTACCCATCTTCCTAATCCATTTACCAGATCCCCAAGAACTGGCTTTCATCATTGTTTCGAGATTTGGAAATTCCCAGTAGCCCCAAAAGAAGAGTTTTTTCCTACTTAGAGAATCTTTGCCTTCTTTTCTTACACCTTCGACTTTAATTTGGTCTTTATCCACTGTGACTAAACATGCCCATCTTTTATCTTCTTTATTATTAAAAAGAACCCTCGTTCTCATTCCTCTTATTAAATCTTTGCATGCGGGTGTATCTCTGACAGAATTAATGATATTACCAATAACCATTGGAAAGCCTTTAAGCCTCACTTTCTTCTCTTTTTGTGTTTCTTCCGTCATTTTCATCAATTTCTTAATTTTTTAGAGATATATTTTCAATAAAGATTTTTTCTTTATTATTGTTACTTATTAATTATTTTATATTTAGATTTTCATTTATTTAAAGATAATATATCATAATCAATGATTATTTATGAAATCCACTGTTTATTCTAAATTAATTTTTTTTTACCGTAATTTTAGTAAAAAATTGTTTGTGTTGGCTTAAATCTATTGTATCTCCTATAATTTCAAACTGTCCTTTTAACTTCATATCCTTTTTGGAAATAAGTTGATCTAAACTAAGAACTTCAGGTCCATGCATTGAATTAATACTTCCGATATACACATCAATTTTACCTGGTTCAACGATATAGTTCATTTGCTCATTATGAAATCCGAGCTGCTGCATTGATATCGTGAATGTTATTATGGCCACTTCTCCAGGATCTAAAACTATCCGTTTAAATCCGAATAATTCTTCCACTGGTCGAGTGATATGAGCTTCTCGATCGTGTAAATATAATTGTATAACTTCATCTCCGTGAACTTTACCGGTATTTTTCACCTTGCATGAGATCTGAACCGCATCCCTTGAATCAACTTTAGGTTTGTCGATATGTAAATCACTGTATTCAAAATTTGTATAACTGAGGCCGTAACCAAATGGATAAAGAGGTGTCGTATTTATATCCACATAATTCCATGTCCAAATGGAAGTTGTGCCACTCGGCTTATGATTATGGAATATTGGAATTTGACCTACATTCCGTGGAATTGAAATAGGTAATTTTCCCCCGGGATTATAAACACCAAACAACACATCAGCAATTGCTCCTGCTCCTTCTTCCCCTGGTAACCATGCCTCTATTATAGCGGGAATATGTTCCTGTTCCCAGGGAAGAGAAAGAGGACGACCGTTAATTAATACTAGGATTATGGGTTTCCCTGTAGCATGGATGACCCGTACTAAGTCTTCTTGAACGCCTGGCAAAGAAAGCGTTGTACGATCGCGTGATTCCCCGCTCGTACAATCTAGTGTTAATCCGGCTTTTTCACCTACTACTAAAATCACTAAATCAGAACGTTCTGCAATATTTATTGCCTCATCAAAGCCACTTTTGTCAAATCCTCTAATTCCACATCCTTTGGCATATTTAACATTAGTCGACTTTGAGACTTTTTCTTTTATAGCATCTAAAATGCTCTTGATATCATATAATCTCCTTGTAAAAGCATCAGGATCTTTACTTTCCGTAATCTCTTTTAAAACTTTCAGAGAGTCTTCCCCCAGTTCTCTAAGCCCCGTTGCATTTGTTGCCGTAGCTTCCAATTGACTTATAAAAGTGTAATCACCCAGTAAATTACGCACGCTATTAGCATTTGGACCAATAACCGCAATCGTGCTAATCGATTTATCCAAAGGTAAAAGATTTTTTTCATTCTTTAATAAGATGATAGATTTTCGGGCAATTTCGCTTGCCAACTTCTTATTTTCAGGGTTGTTATATAATTCAGTAATTTTATCAGCATCCTCATCAACATACGGATTTTCAAATAAGCCAAGTTCAAATTTCTTTGTTAGAATACGATGAACTGAACGGTCTAACACCTCTTCACTCACTTCTCCTCTTTTAACTGCCCTTACGAATCTTTTACCATAACCTGCTGTTCTTGGAAGTTCGGCATCAAGACCTGCTTTAATGGCACGTATAGCAGCGTTAGTAGGATCATGTTCAATTCCATGAATTCTGGAATTTAATTCAATAGTTGCATAATCCGATACTACCATCCCTCTAAAACCAAGTTTGTCTCGTAACAATTCAGTTAAAATTTCCCGTGAAAAGCCACAGGGTAATCCATCTATTTCACTATAAGCATTCATTACAGAGGCCAAGTTGGATTCACGGATTGCAGCCTCGAAAGGTTTCGTGTAGACATCCAGTAATTCCCTCTTAGGAATATAGGTAGGGGCCCAATTCATCCCTCCTTGTGATAATCCATAGCCTACGAAATGTTTCGCTGTGGCTATAATTCCACTATTCAATGAGTCTCCTTGAAGACCTTTTACATAGGCATGCCCCATACATGACACGAGATAGGGGTCTTCTCCGAAGGTTTCTTCAGTACGCCCCCATCGTGGATCTCGAGCAATATCGAGGACAGGTGAAAGTCCTTGGTGTGCTCCTACAATACGCATTTGATCTTTGATTTTTTTGGTCATTAATTCAACCAAATCAGGATCCCAAGTAGATGCTACTCCTATAATTTGCGGAAAAATGGTGGCGTCTTTCGCCATATACCCACATAGACATTCTTCATGAATTATGACAGGAATCCCTAAGTGTGTTTCTTCCTTTAAAAATTTTTGAATTCTATTTGCAAGTTTAGCAGTTATTTCAGGGGATAAATTCGTAACCCCTCCAAGACGGGTAATCTGCCCAATTCCGTTTTTAAAAAGCTTTTTCATTTTTTCTGGTGCGAGCTCGTTTCCTTGCATAAAACTAAAGGGAAAAGTAGAACCGAGTTGAGCCACTTTTTCCTCCACTGTCATCCTCGAAATGAGATCTTCAACCCGCTTGTCAATAGGTTGAGCCGAATCTAAATAAGGGTATTTGGGATTTTTATTATGATTAACCATACTATATTAACAAATCAAAAATTCAAATTTATTTTTTCTTTTTTTTTAAATTATTATAAATTGATAAGTAAAAAAAGAAAAAGAAAAAAAAAACTTTAGTAAATAAGATTTATATTGTGGGAAATTCACTATTTCAGATTACTCTACCATACTGGCGGCAGCTTTTAAGCGTTGTTCAGCAACTTTCACTATATTATCAATTATGTCGGGAACTCTGTCAATACTTGGAATAATACCAATGCTTTGACCTAAGAGAACTGCTCCATCATCAATATTTCCGTGGTACGTCAGCTCATAATGCTTGCCGTCTTCTATCAGATCTTCTAAACTCATTTGTTTTTCTTCAGCCATTTTCTCTTCTTTACTCGCAACAAGACCATGATGTACGGAATACTTATTTTTCCAGAGCCGAATGGGACCTAAAAATCCTGTGACTAGAACAGTATCCTCTGCTTTTGCAAGTGGAACGATGTTTTTATAGGTTTGGTGAAATTCGCTTTCATTTGAAGCAATAAATCTAGAGCCCATCGCGACTGCTCCAGCACCCAATGTTAATGCTGCCGCAATCCCCTCACCAGTGGCAAATCCTCCACAAGCGATTACCGGAAAGTCTGGATATTTTTGTCTAACCTGTTGGAGCAATACTAATGTGCTAATTTTTTCATATGATTGATGTCCCCCACCTTCGCCCCCAGTAATTACCATACCATCAACATTAGTAGCAACACATTTATCAGCAAGCCATAACGCAGGAGCTACATGAAAATGCTTAATATTTGAACCACTTTCCTTTAGTGCGTCCCACGCTTTAGTTTTAATCAATTTTGATGATCCAGCGCTAGTTAATGCATATAAACACTGTTCTTTTATTTTAGGATTTTTCGCAATAAAGCGGGGAATTTTCTGACAGAGTACCTTTGCATCCATTTGCATGCGGCCTGTCCTAATATTAAACCCAAATGGCTTATCAGTATGTTCAACTACATACTCCATATTTTTCTTTAATTCCGTTAAACTGTCCTTTCCAAATAAGTTTGTATGACTTAAAACACCCATTCCGCCTGCCTCAGAAACTGCAATAGTTAATTCCGTGGTGTAAAAAGGACCCATCGGTGCGGCGAAAATCGGATGCTTAATTCCAAACATTTCTGTAATGTTGGTTTTAATTACCATTTAATATCCTCTTTTATGATTTAATTGAAAATAATTAAATTATAAATTGGAGATTATAATTAATGATAATTATTAAATTATATTATTTAGAAAATGTAAAATGAAAATAGGAAGAGTATATATTTTGATCAAATTATAAGAAAAGTAGATAAAAATTAAAAAACAGCTTCTCTTTCTCCTTCGTTTTCGCTTTCTCCCTTTACTGGATCGTTTAAGGGAATTGCTAGATCAATTTCGGAATTTCTTAACGCTTTCATAACCTGTCTTGCACCATAGTCATTGAACATTAATTCCAAGAAATTTTCATAAAGACCGGAGATATTATCTACTCCAAGGTTATAATAAACCTCATTTTCTTCTCCATCAACAGCTAAATTGAGAATCTCAAATAATCCTTTTAAGGATTCCTTTATATTCTCAAAATTTTTAAAAGCCTGTTCCGTCAATTTGTTAGAAAATTCCGATTTGATCATTTTTTACCATCTCAATAATTTTTTTATTTTCTTATGTGATAATAGGAATTTTATTTATTTAAATATTTGCTTTTCGTCATTTTGTTATCATATCACGTAATAACTTAGAGAATAATCACCATTATATGTTGCAGATTATTAATCACATGCCGAAAATCAATAAAAAAAACCGTAACTAAACAAACTTTTTTATAAAAATAAACGTAAATGATCGCCAATTTAGATCAAAGTCCCTCTTTCCCATCATCCAAATAAGAATTATTAGGGGAAGCGAAAAGAATTCAAAGAAATAATGATTAAAAATCATCACTCAAAAATTGGATTTTTTTTCGAGTTAAGATGGTTTTAGTGCTTATCCAATAAAAAAATAAAGTTTAAAAAAATTTCTTTTTATGATTAAAGCTTTTATGCCTCAATTGTGGATTTTTCTTCTTTTTGAGTATAGGTTTTTACCTTTATATCTCCATTGGAATGAATTTCAATAAAACCTGGCTCGGATACTTGTTGCCAACCTCCGGGATTAAGCACAGGAACTCCATTTATAGTAATGTCGTCCTGTTTTGTATGAGAATGACCATAAATTATATGAGTTATTCCTAATTTTAAAAAATCGTCAATATAAGATTCTTTGATAACATTATTAAATTCTCTATTATCCTTGATTGCAGCTTTATGTTTTGCTTCTTTGACTAATTCTTTAAGTATCAATCGTTTAAAGAGAAAATATGATATTTTTTGTTTCTTATTAAGCATATCTTTATTTTCTTTTATTCTTCGTTTAAACTCTGCTTTATCGATTTGTTCGATTACAGGTCTTTCTGGGGTTTTAATTATTCCATTCCATAATATATCAAATAGTTCCTTTATAAAACCGGGTGTTTTAAGAATGAATGCCCAGATAAGTGCGAAAAACGAATACTTTTTGGGTTCAAATTGAAATCCGTGGGTAAGTATGCATTTATAACGTCCTTTAAGAGGTCCCTCATTGGGAATGTTGCCAAGAGTTTCTTTTTTAACTATTTTAATTTTGTCAATGTGCATCTTAGAATCATAGGTTACCATTTCTAATTGTTCATTCTCATTTTTTCTTAGAATGATATATTGGCACATATTTTCTCTTTTAAGGAATTCATTTCTCAGTTTTTTCCTTTGGAATTTTCTAATCATTTTATTTTTGCGTCTCTTGAATTTTTTCTCATAAGGTTTTCTAGTAGAAATTTCATGATTTCCGAGGGCAATTATCACATGAACTTTTTTTTTGATAAGATAGTCTAAGCGTTCATAAATTTCTTTAAAATCCTTGGCTATATCTTTATAAGTATCCATAACCAAATCAAAAAAATCTCCAATTATTAGAAATGCCTTTAATTTATTTAACGACTTATTGTTAAGCTTTTCAATAACTCCATCAAGGAATATTTTAAATTCTTCATCCCACGATTTTAGAGCGCCTAAATGTTGGTCAGATACAACCAAAACCATCGTCTCATCATTAATATTAGCCATAACTATATAAATCACCGCATATATTTTTTCATTTTATAATTGGAATTACATTTCTATAAATTTATTTAAAATATTTAAGAAACAAATTTTACATTGGAATAAAATAATCTAATTTTACTATAATAATAAGATAAATTAGTTTAAAAATCTCTCTTGAATTGGATATTTTTAACGATAAAAAGGTTAATATTTATTATTATTAAAAAATTTAATAAAAGGAGAAAAAATAATAGAGTGATTTCAAACATAATAAAATGAAATTACAATTAAATTTACGAAGGTGAAATTATGGAAAAAAAAGATTTATTGAATGAAAATGAAAAATTAGATCAAGAAAAACTAGAGAATGAACAGCTTGAAAAAGAGCGCATGGAAAAAGAAAGATTAGAGAAAGAAAGGTTGGAGCGAGAAAGATTAGAACGGGAAAAAGAAGAACTATTTAAAAAGCAAAATCGTCTCATTCAGAATAATATGCTTTTCATTATCCCCAGTTGGGGAGATTTATTAGGTTATCCAACATTGGGTAAATATGTTGGTCACGATGTAGCAAAAATCATTACTGATATTGTAATCTTTTTTGGTGGAACTGAATGTGCCGTTGAAACTGAAAAAGGTACCATATATTTCATTTTTGGATTAGGATATTACTATACAAAATTCGAATTATCTCATGATGTCGAGTTATCTCGAGGAAAATATATTATTGATAATCGACTACTTACAGGATTAATCCTATCCGATTTTGTCTACGATCATCTAGCATCATCAAAAGATATTACATTAGAAGATGATAAAGATGTAGTTATTGCTGAAAAAGTAGTAAAGATACCAATTGATCTATCGTTTAAATCTGAAGGTAGGCAAACACTCATTAAGGGAGCTATTATGAGAAATATTTTTATACCTCATAAGGATATCTTTTTAGAATTTATAGATAAAATTCGCGATCCAGAAGCTTATAATTTAGGAACTAAAGGACATTTACTTCTGAGCGGAAGTCGAGACTTTTACAATAAAATTATCGTGTCGGACAAAATGAAAGTTTATGAATCTAGTGGATATATGGAAGCAACAGCAGGAATAGATGAGATTGATTATGGATTTGATGATTATTTACCAAAAATCTTATCTCCTATAGAACTTCAAAAAATTGAAGAAATCATTTCTCATTTAAAGAAAATATATGCAACAATTGAATATGATCCTATGTATCCCTACTCAATTTTAGAAAATGTCTCCAAAGTTTTAAAGTCTGAGACAACTCCTATTTCTTTATCAGAACCCTCAACAATTTCCACCTTAACTCTTAAAAAATCTGTATTGTTTTCTGGAGTGAATCGTTTAAACTCGTTAATTGAGTGGCCTGACGAATTTCCAAGAAATCTTAAAGAAAAAATTGAAATTACTACAGTAGCGGAAGATTCTACCGTAAGTTCATATACAGAACAAGCCAAATCTTCTTCATATCAAGTCGATTTCTCCACCATAAAGGATTATCGAGAACCCCAAAGAGAAGGAGAACAATTTAAATTAAGAGTAGAGAAATCTGAGAATGTGGAAGCTAAACCTCTCCCTCCAGTCCCTACAGAAGATATTGAACAAATTTTATTATATGTTAAGCGAATAATTGAAGAGAATTTCGATATGCCGACTGTAGGAAGAGTCCTCGGGCTCGCAAGGGATAATATAAAAAATTTATATCCTGTTGAATATTCTACGATTAAATGGGAGTTAAGTAAATGGGCAAATATCTACGAGAAGAAAGAATCATTTCTTGGGCTCCCACCAAAAGATAAGATGGAGTTATTGGAAGGTGTAGATAAATGGATAAATAAATTTGAAGAGGAAAGATTAGAGAGAGAGAGAAAAATAAGGGAGGAAAGGGAGAGACTGGAAAGAGAACGGTTAGAAAGAGAGCGTCAAGAACGAGAGAGGATTGAAAAAGAAAGAATTGAAAAAGAAAGGCAAAAACTTGAAGAAGAAAGGAGAGAAAGAGAAAGATTAGAAGCGCTTCGTGAAGAGCAAGAAAGACTCAAAAAACAAAGAGAACAAGAAAGAATTGAGGCTGAACGTCAAGAACAAATTCGATTAGAACAAGAAAAACTAGAAAAAGAGAGGCAAGAGAGGGAAGCACTTGAAAGGGAAAAGATTGAATTAAAGGAATTGAAAGTGAAAAAGAAGCAGCAAGCTAAGCTCTTAAAAAAGAAACAAAAGCAAGAAAAAAAATTAGAGAAGCAAAAAGCAAAACTCGCAAAAAAGAAAGCAAAAGAAGAAAAAGAACTCGCCAGGTTGGGCCAAGAATTAGAATCACTCGAAAAGTAATTGATATTAAAAAAAAGTAAAAAATGTTAAATTACGAATTGCTTTATAATTACATCTCGCCTAATTATTTCCCATTAGTAGAAACATTTTTTGATATTTTTTGATGTCTCTGACAACAGAATCTTTAATATCCAATATTTTTTCTTTTTCTATGTTATTAATAATTCCACTACTTTGAAAAATTGTATACAAATAGAAAAGTTCTTGTAGAGATTTTTCTATTTAGCGAGCTAAGGTATAAAAAGCTGAGGAGCTACGGCATAAGATTTTATTAAATTTTAATCTAAACAAGCATTAATTTCAGAAATAATCTGATTATCAGTAAAATGTTTTATAACAAGAGCTCTATTTGTGCATGTTGCACCACAAACTCCGCATCCTTTACAAAGCACTTGATTTATCTCAATTTCATCTAATTCATTCTTATTAATTGCTTTATATGGACAGATATCTATGCAAACTTCGCAACCTGTACATAACTTTTTATTAAATTCGGGTAAACTTGATGTTGCCCCTTCAACTGATGCTTTACTATTCATCAAGGGTATTAAAGCTCTGGATGCTGCTCCTAGTGCTTGACTTAAAGTTTCCTTTATATTTTTAGGAGATTGGGCAGTTCCACATGTAAAAATCCCATCTGTAGCAAAATCAACGGGTCTTAATTTAGGATGTGCTTCAAAAAAGAATCCATTTCCATCCAATGGGACTTTTAGCATTTCGGATAATTTTTTATTTTCTTCCCATGCGATTAGGGGAGTAGCAAGCACTATTTTATCTAAAGATAATTCAAATTTCATTCTTGTTAAAGCATCGAATACACTTAAAATTAATTTATCATTCACTTTTTTCACTATAGGAGGATTTTCCGGTTTATATTGTATAAAATTAATCCCTTTTTCCCTGGCTTTTCTATATTCATTTTCTTCTTCATAAAATACTCTTATATCCCGATATATTATGAAAACCTCGGATTTTGGGTAATATTTTTTAGCGAATAAAGCATTTTTAATAGATTCTTCGCAACATGTTAAGGAGCAGTAATTTCTTCCTTGTTCTTCACGTGAACCAACGCATTGAATAAAAGCAATAGATTCTCCATCATGAATTTGTTTATTTCGAAGTAAACCTTCAAATTCTAAATTTGTTACGATATTTTCATATTCTCCATAATGATAATAGCCATTCGGTTTAAGTTCTTTCCCCCCTACAGCAACAATAATCGTACCGGCTTCAATTTCTTTTTCTTCATCGTTTTGTTTAATGATTATTAGAAAATTACCAATTGAACCATTTACGGCTTTTATTGTAGAGGAGGTAAAAACTTCTATATTAGGATTTGTCTTTATTGCTTGTATTATTGGATTTAATACTTGTTCAGATAAGGTTCCCTCAGTATTAATTTCATTTAAGTTTCGAATGAATCCTCCAAGATTTTTCTCTTTCTCGACGAGATATACTTTAAATCCTTTTTTTGCTATAGCTAACGAAGCAGTCATCCCCGCAATCCCACCTCCAATAATTAATGAAGCCGGCAACACATCAACTTCAATATCTTGCAATGGTTCTACAAGCCTAGATTTTGCAATACACATTAAAATCTGTTCTTTTGCTTTTTGGGTAGCTTTTTCAGGTTCTGACATATG
>JBHLNT010000115.1:2546-13292 GCA_048941265.1 Promethearchaeota archaeon | reverse complement strand
TTACAATAAAAGTTAATTTAATGAAATTATAGTCCCTTTTAAGATATATTACTTTTTATAGTAAATAAAGATGCTTTAACTTTATATTAAAAGGGTTCTTTTCTTAAAGAATAAAAATATATAATAACATCATTTTTAATAACATAGTTTTAATTTTAAATTAATAAGATAGATTTAATCGGTTAATTAATTTTGCCATCAACAACTCCAATAGGGTATTGTGAGCATTGCAAACAAAATGTATCACTTAGACGTCAAGAAATTGATACATGGTTAGCAATAATACTTTTACTCTTTACGGGGGGAATAGGTTTCATTATTTACTTAATTATTTATTATTCGAAGCCTAAAAATCGATGTGTTCATTGTGGAACAGTGGTAAGTTCAATTTTAGATCAACAAACGCCAACTCCAAAGCAAATTACTTATCAACAGCATGAGAAAAAAGAAGTTTTACCAGTTGAAATAGTTGAGGGGGAGCAAGTCAAGTATTGTCCCTTATGTGGAGCAGATTTAGATGAGAAAACGCAAAACTTCTGTCCAAATTGTGGTAGTAAAATTTAATATTTATTAAATGTGACTTTACTACTTTTTTAATCTTATAAAGATTGGACTCTAAATTATTCTAATATTACCTCTTCTAATTTTAATTTAAGATATTATTAGAAAGAAATTATAAAATATGGAGGTAAAATAATGTCATTGATGTATTGCCCTAATTGTGAAAAGAATACTCTTACTAAGAGAGAAGATTTTAGCTTTTTATTAGCATTTCTATTAGCGTTTACTGGACTTGGACTTGTGATTTATATTTTATATCATATTGATAAGAAAAAAGACCGATGTATTTATTGTGAAACCAAATGTTTACCAAAACAACTGAAAGATTACAGTAACAATTCCAATTCCCTAATGCAAAGTATTTCTACTAGTAATTCTCTTGAATTTAAACCAATAGAACTTGAAAAAACTAAAATTAATTTTTGTCATAATTGTGGAATAGAAATTGATCGAGAGGGAATGAACTACTGTGCATTATGTGGCAGTAATATAGATTAAATTTAATTTCAACTTCAGTTTTTATTTAATTTTATTTTTATTTTTTATATATCACGTGAGGGATAACTTATTTATTTTGTATTAGAAGCATGTAGAATTCAAAGTCAATAAAAAATGGACTCCAATTCTCATATATAATACCGTTCGCTATAATAATTAAACTAAAACATTATTTTTATTCAAAAAAACAATAAGGAGTGTTTAAAAAATGAGTCAAGAAGTAATGGTAAATTATAAAAATGAAGTAATCAACCAAAATCAAGCTAAAAATCCCGTGCAACTAAAAGGATTCGCAAGGTTATTCTCACGTACCCCTACAACTCTTCATGCATTTTTATATTTTTCTGTAATGGGACTATTAACGTTAATTTGGGCTATTGGGGTAAGTAGAACAGGATTGAGATTCTTCTGGCCAATTTTTGCATTTTTCGGATGGGGATTTGCCTGCGGATGGCATATAACCTTGTATTTATCTTATAATAATAAAATACAATTCCTTTCGAAAATTAGGCAAAGACCTTATTTTGGATGGCTCTTCATAACTCATGCTTGGTTTTACATATCAATAAGTATCTTTCTGATTGTTATAAATGTATTATTCAGTCGATTTCCTTGGAGCGCATTTGCAATAATTGGATGGGGAATTGCTTTTGGTTTTCATTTAATTATCGCTTCCTTAATGGAACCTCGAAAGAAACCAGAAGTAAAACCTATTCAAACAGAAGAAGTTCATTTTTGTCCTAATTGTGGAGCAAATTTCATAGAAAGACCAGATGTTAACTATTGTGCTTTATGTGGTACCAAATTAGACGAATAAATTATATTTTACTATTTTTTTCTTTTCTTTTTGTTAATTTTTTATTAAATTTAGATTTTCAAATCCTTTAATCTGTTTCATGGTACGTGGAGCTGTACGATAGAAGATCACATCTGGGTATCCTATCGTAAAAACCCCTATTTTTGAGTAATAAATACCAGCCAATTTTCTTATTTCAGGATTAGAGGCCATAGCAATCTGAGTCCAAGCATTCCAACAAGTTCCTAATCCAAGTGCATGTGCGGCTAACCTGCCATATGAAACGATAATTCCAATGTTATTTGCTTCAATATCTGTATCTACTGGTGAGGAGACAAAAATTATATGTGGAGAATCGAAAAAAATAGGGCTGCGAAACTCGGATTTAAGGACTTTAAATCTCCCCCCATACTTTTCATTTAATATAGGGTCCTTAAGAAGCTCTGTAATGACTGCATCAGATAATTTTTTTATTTTATCCTTATCAGATAATATTGAAAAATGCTCAGATCTCATATTACTAGCTGTCGGAGCGTATTGCATGGCATCAAACACCTTTTGTAATAACTCTATTGATACTTTATCTTTCTTATAGCGCCGAATTGAGCGATGAACAAGAAGAAATTTAAATATATCATTATATTGAAGAATTTTTTCGGGATTATTGATTTCATTATAAGAAAAGGATTGCCCCATATTCTCATATAGAATAGCATTCTCAGGGCATCTGGCAATACAATGCCCACATAGAATACAACGATTTTGAGGGTCATTAAATTCTATTTTTTCTTGATTTATAATTTTAAATAAAGATCTGGCGCATGTGGTTATGCATGTTAGGCATTTTATACATGTATCATCATCAATTCCTAATATAGGCATAGAATTTTCCACCTTTAATTAAATAAGTTAAAAGTTAATCCCAATTAATTCAACTTTAAATTTTCTTTTATTATTTTTAAGATTGTAGATTCAACTGGAGTACATCCTTTAATAAATACTCCATTTTCGTGGTGTTCATAAGTACAATTTCCGATAAGGAATGTATCTGAATAAAGATCTGATTGTGTTATTCCCTTCCCTATTGCAAGATTTAATGGTTTTTCAGGGGTAAAATGTTCGTCAATAAAATCTTTGTTATTTTTTAGTAAATTGAATATAGTTGATAAACAGGCAGAACAAGAATCAACATCTATAAGATTCACATTTTTATATTTTATAGTTATAGAAGTTGGTGGAGGTTCCAATGGGTTTATAAATTGTTGGATCTTTTCAGGAACTGTTTTAATATCTTCTAAGCTTTTAGGTGTTTGGGAAAAGAGTTCAGATATAAGCTTCAAATGTGGAATATCTTTTAATAACCAATTTGGTTGAGTTATAGCGAGAGCAATGATATCTGCAGCTAAATAATTCGTTGAAGCTATAATTGTATCTAATTTTACACAGTTTCCTGAAGAAGGACCCATACCTTCTAAAGCATAGGATGCATCTATAACACAGAGATCAGGTTTGAATATATATGAAAGGTCTGCTATTGCAATATCTAATTCCTTAACCTTTTCCATGGTTTTTTTTAAATCTTCAATTAATTCTGGAGACTGGAAATGGTGGAGTTTAACTTTATTTCTTTTGTAAATTAGACCTTTCATATTCTTGAAACTTAAAGATGCACCCGTGTGCATATGCATTTTTAACACAGGAATAGAAACGATATAATCAAAATCATTCAAATAACCGGTTACTTTTATTTTTTTGAGAATTTTTCCTTGAGGGATATCTAATTCAAGAGGGGCACGATCGTCCAAATCTAAAAATTTAATTCCCTCACTTTTCAATAAATCGGAAAAACCAGATTGTTCAAAAGCTTTTCTTGTATCGGTATTAATGATGGGAGAATCGCCGATATAGAAGTTTGCATTGTATTTTTTTTTTAAATATTCAAAAACTGCCTCAACTACTTCAGGATTAGTATTTATTCCCAATTTTGGGTCTTCTTCCCTCCCTACGTTCGGCTTTAATAGCACTCTTTTTCCTGTTAAATCTGGAATTTCAATTTGATCGAGACAAAAATTTACTGCCGAGGAAATATCTTTATGGCGAGCCACCGATACAATAGGCTTTTTCATTAATCTTATTAAATGATTTGTCCTTTATGAATTCGATTTAATTAATCTTATTGGCATCACTAAACGGATGATATTAATTTTTTCCAATTCGAAAACTTCTATGAGAAATCGATCCATGTTGGAATCCTTCATGTACAAATTCAATCGGTTCATTTTCATCCTGTAAAGCTAAAATATATAACATTGGAAGATAATGCTCATTAGTCTGAAATGCCTTGGAACTTAAAGATAATCTCTCGTAGTGAATAAGGTTTTCGTGATTTGAATTTAAAATATTTTCTTTTAGTGTATTATCAAATTCAACCGCCCATGGATATGGTTTAGCATATTGATTATATTCTATGTATTGAAAAGTGTGAATCATATTCCCACTACCAATAATTAAAACTCCCTTTTCTCTGAGTGGTTTTAGAGACTTAGCAAAAGAATAATGATATTCAGGCTTTTGATAATAATCTAGACTCATTTCGATTGTGGGAATATCTGCATCAGGATAAATATGTCCTAATATCATGTAAGCTGCGTGATCTAATCCCCACTCATTTGTACACCCTATTTTATTAGGAGATTTCAGATTGGTAATAGTTTTTGCCATTTCAGAATGCCCTGATGGACGATATTTGAACTCATATAACTCTTTTGGAAATCCATAGAAATCATATATTTGATCTGGATGAGATTTACATGTTACAAAGGTCCCTCTTGTTAAAAAATGAGCGGAAATTACTAATATCACCTCTGGTTTTGGAAAAGAGTTTCCCATCTTCTTTAAATCACGAGTAAATGCGTTATCTTGAACAATATTCATAGGAGAACCATGACCTATAAAAAACGCTGGGAGTTTATCATATTTTATCATAATTTCAGGAAGAACATATTTTATTTAATTATCATAAATTTTAGTTTGAAAATTGAAGTTACCGATTATGATAATGAAATTATCTCGAATATAACTATTTTATTCCTAAAAATTCTATAATTTTTGACTTCATTAATTTACTATTAGGAGTTTTTCCTGTAAACCACTCAAAAGCAATAACTCCTTGGTTAATTAACATATCTAATCCACTTAACGTTTTACACCCCAGTTCCGCTGCGTCTTTCATCAATTTTGTTTCCATTGGATTATATATCACATCAAAAACAAAAATTCCGTCATGTAATAAATCCTTTGAAATAGGACTAACATCAATATTCGGATACATCCCTATAGGAGTTGCATTAATTAAAATATCTGTTTGCTTAATTAGATTTGCAATATTTTTTTCGTTCGCAACTTTACCCTCAATATCAGCGTCCATATTTTTTTTAATTTCCTTTGCTATTGCTACTGCTCTTTCTTCAATAATATCAGTTAATACAATTTTTTTCGCTTCTTCTGAGAATAGATATGCTATCGACCGTGCTGCTCCTCCTGAGCCTAAAAATAAAATATTTTTCCCTTCGATTGAACATCCTGCATCTAATAAAGATTTTTTGGCTCCTGGAGCATCGGTATTTGTTGCCTTTAGGTAACCATCTTCATTTTTTACCGTATTTATGGCTCCCATTTTTTCTGCAATCGGATCTATTTCATCGAGAAATCTCATAATTGGATTTTTATGAGGAATAGTTACATTTGCTCCCCTGATTCCAAAAACTCGAAATGCCTTAACTGCCTTTTCTAAATTATCGGGATGCACATCAAATGCTACATATACGTAATCCAATCCTAATTCTTGTAAAGCAGGATTCCACATGGTGGGAGACATTGAATGCTCAACGGGATGTCCTATTATACAAAATACTTTCGTATGCCCAGTTATTGTATACTTTTCTGCCATATCATTTCGAAATAATATTGGTTAAAATATAATGTGAAAATCTAAAGTTTATAAAATGTTTTAGAATTAAAATAATTTATAATATTAATCTCAGTTTTAGATTGAACTATATAACAAGGTTTCATTGATGAAAAAAGATTCTATTGCTCTCATTGGTTTTATGGCTACAGGCAAAACATCCATAGGTCAAGCGCTAGCAGACGCACTTGGAAATGAATATAGGTTTATTGAAACGGATCACATAATTATTGAAGATGCGGGAAAATCGATTCCCCGCATATTTGCAGAAGATGGAGAAATAACTTTCAGAGAATATGAAATAGCCGCTTGTAAAAAAGCCTCACAACTCCATAAAGTAATTATTTCATGCGGAGGCGGGATTGTTCTCAATAAGATTAATATCGATTATCTAAAGCAAAATAGTCATATTGTATTACTTCAAGCAACAGCGGACGAAATATATAAAAGAATCATGAAAGATGGTCAAGAAACTCGACCTGTAATTGATAAAGAAGATCCAAAAGCAGAAATTGAAAAAGTCTTAGCGTTTCGAAAACCTTTCTATGAAGCAGCAGCAGAACTAATAATAGAAACAACGGGAAGATTTCTCGAAGGAATAGTAGCAGATATCATAGAAAAAACAAGGATACGAAATGGGGTGTAAAAGCTGACTCTTGCTGATGAATTTATCCAAGTTATCAATCAAATTCCTGATACAGTTGATATCCCCGTGATTCAAGAAGTGTATATTCCTCATCAGGATAAAATAGAGAGGGATCCTCGAAAATCGAATTTTGGAGCCATAAAATTAGAAGATGGTACTGTTGGAGTTGTATATATTAGTTTATCACCAAAAATAAAAGAAGTTGGAGAAAACACAGATTTAACTCAATTTAAAGGGATGAGTCCTTTAGATCTTGCTAAAGAGTTTACCTCCTCAGATAATTTTCAAAAAACATTAGGATTAGGAGCAATTAATGCTATCAGTCAGTACATTTTTCAAAAATCAAACTTCTCTTTAGATTTTACCACAGATTCTCTTGGTTTGCTACAATTAAACTACGCAGATAAACCGGGAATGGTCGGATTTTTTCCACCTTTGGTCGCCCAAATAAAAAAAATGGGGCTCGACCTTATTGTTATTGAAAAAAAGGCTAATTTAGTGCAAAAAACTAATAATTGGGAAGTGACTCTGGATCCCGCAAGATTAGAAGCGTGCAATAAGATATTAATTACAAGTACTACAATCCTCAATGAATCTATAGATGATATTTTAAAATTTTGTTCCAATGCTGAAAAAATTTCGATTATAGGCCCTACCGCAGGATTTTTTCCTGACCCGCTCTTTTCAAGGGGAGTAGATATTGTTGGAGGGACCTATATACATGATTCGAATCTATTTATGGAGCTTATTTCTAAAAATGAGCGCTGGGGACCATCAACCAAAAAATATTGTATTCAAAAAAGTGAATATCCGGAAATAACTGCGTTATTGAATCGAATTAAAAAATAGAATTGAATTGTGAATGATTTACTTCTTTTCAATTGTATGAGAAATTAACACAAACAGTATATATAAAACCTATATTTAAATTTATCAAAACTATTTTGGTTTTAACAATAAGAATATATTTTTAAGATTTTTAAAACGATGTCAGACTATAAACGAGTTAAATGCCCGGAATGTGGAAATGAAAATCCACGTAAGCTACATGAAGAAAATGATAAAAGTGAAGTATTATATTTTTCTATGCAGGGAACTCCTGTATATAAGAAAATAATAAAGTGTGGAGATTGCGGACATAATTTCAAAAAAGACTAATTTTTTTATAATTTCTTTTATTTAATTTTTTAAAAATTAGTACATTTTTATATTGTGATATTAAGAACATCAAGGTTCAATCTGTAAAGTTTATCATTTTAATGGATTACTCTAATTTTATCTTTATTTTTAATATATTAAATTTCTTAAAAATAAAATTAGGAAAGGAGAAACACAATTTTGATGAGGATCTCTTGTAATTAAAAAAGAGAGGGACTAGCAGATAAAGAAATTCTAGTATAAATCTATTTTTAAAAATAAAATTATTCTAATGAAAGAATGATATTGTTTTGTGCTTTAAGCATATCATTTATAATTAATTTGAGAGCCTCCTTAATATCTGGAATAATTTCAAAAATTTGAGGAGGAAAACTTCTTTTGGCATTTACACTCGCCATCATAACCTCATTTAATCCTCTCATTATCATGTCAGGATCATACCATGGGCGTTTTGATGCCCACCATGTTTGACAACTATGAATTCCTCTATCAAGTAGATTACGTGCATTATTAAATATCTTTTTTCTTTTAGCATCCATACTTTTATAGTATTTGGCTGCAAGATGAATTAACGTGAGAGCATACATAAAGAAACGATGCTGCTCAATATGAATTTTATTATTTGGATCGAACCAGAGAGGAAATGGAATATCCTGGACAATATCATATGCCATGGTTGACCAACTTGAATCTCTAGGTGTTTGTGGTTCTCCAAGAGGAAATCTCTCGATAATTTCAGAGATGGTACACATTTTCACATCCTGTCGATATGGAACAGACTTGAATAAAGGAATGAGAAAATTATTGATGGCATGTTTCACATGATGCCCAAATGTTTCACCATCAAGAGCAGATATTACATAATAATCCTCTGAAGTATGTTTATAATAAATTCGAGCAATAAATGCATCTACATTATTTACTTTATCAAAGGCGCAATCAGTAGAGATTAAATCATCCCTAAAGATTAACTTTAAACCATTATGATCTTGAGAAATAAATGTTGTTGGCCATGTGTGGTATGTATTCGCGATTCCACTCATGATCACCCACTCAAATCCCATATCCTTCACACATTTCAAAACTTCTTCTGAAATTGCCATCTCTGGGGGGAAAAATCCTTTTGGGTGATATGTGTCACCAAAGAACATCCTATTAGTTTCATTATTTAGGTTGATTTGACGCTTTATCTCAGGTTCAGGGATGAGAGGTAAGAGGGGATGAAATTTTGCTGAACCGGTAAACTCGATTTGTCCCCTTGAGGCAAGTGTTGCAATGCCTTCTATTAAATCCATATATCCATAATCATTTAGTTGTTCGGTCAATGTGCCATTGATATTAAGCGTAATTTTCGTGCTTGGATGATCTCGTAATGCCTCTATAATCGGACGGTACGATTCATTGACTATTTGCTTAATTACAGGCGGAATTTGAACTGGAGGTTGATAGATATGAAATAAGAAACTAAAATATACAACCATAATAAATAATAAGAATTTTTACTGTTTAATAGTATTTATATTCTCTTTTAGAGATCGATATCCTTATACTGAAAAATCAATAAAAATTTTTAAGAGCCCCTATCGTATCGTAATAGATTTATTCTTTTTTACATTTTTATATGATAATGAGTAAAGCACTATGCCCAATAATCGTTGGAGCAGCTCAGTATACGCAGCCAAAAGATATTGCTCAACCGTTAGATCCTCTGAGTTTAATTGTGAAAACCTGTCGAAAGGCATTGATGGACTCAGGAGCAGAAGAAATAAAGGAATATATTGATTCCGTCTATATGATTAATATTAACAGCTGGTCCTATGAAGATGCTCCTGGTGAACTTAGTAAGATTATTGGCATAAAACCAATTCAAAAGATCTTTCTACCAGATGGGGGGGATTCCCCTCAAATGTTAGTCAATCGAGCTGCTAAGGCAATTTCTACTGGAAAAAGCCAGGCAATACTGATTACTGGTGGAGAGGCCTCTTATTCGATTTATCGCGCTCAAAAGGGCGAGATCATTCTTAATTGGCCAGAAAGAAAGACTCCAAAATATATGGAGGATAATTTATGGAATGGAACAAGTGATTTTGAAAATAAATATGGAATGATCTTCCCTTCATGTTCATATGCATTATTTGAGTCAGCATTGCTTGGGAAATCCGGTAGAAGCATAGAGGAACATAGACTGCATATGGGTAAACTTTTTGAACACTATTCTAAGATTGCTTCTAAAAATCCTTATGCATGGAGCCAAAAATCTTACTCTGCTGATGAGATCACAATTCCAAGTCCCCAAAATCGTAAAGTCATCTATCCGTATACGAAACATATGTGTTCAAATTTGTATGTGGATCAGTCAGGGACACTGATAATGACTAATAACCAAATTGCAGAAGAACTTCAGATTGATACTGATAAATGGGTTTATTTAATGGGAGGTGCCGATTTTAAAAACATTTTTAATATTTCTCAACGCCCGAGGCTTTTTGATTCACCAGCAGCTAGAGAAGGATCGCGAATTGCATTAGAACAAGCAGGTCTTTCACTTAGTGATATTGATAAATTTGATATCTATAGCTGTTTTCCTTCAATTGTACAAATTCTTATGAATGAGATCGGGATTTCTGAGGAAGATCCACGGGATCTTACAATTACGGGAGGATTACCTTATTTTGGTGGTCCTTGGAGTAATTATTCAATTCACGCAATTATCACAGCAGTTCATCTTATTCGGGAACATCCCTCTAAAAAAATAATGATTGTAGCTAATGGGGGATATAATACCAAACAATCATTTGGAATTTATGGTAATAAACCTCCTGTGATATCATGGGAAGATCGTGATGATAAGGAGATACAAAAACAAATTTTAATGAATGCACTCCCAGAACCTGTTAAAAAAGCAAGTGGACATCTTACCATCGAAGCTTATACTATTTATTACGAGCGAAATGGAACACCAAAACGTGGTATTGTTATTGGATATTTAGATGATGGAAATCGTACGCTTGCTAGAATTGAAGATGAACCAGAGAGGTTAGAAGAGTTAGAAAACGAAGAACTTATTGGAAGGACTTTTAAGGTCCAATTTGATAATGAGAGCGGTGTTAACCTAATTTC
>JBHLNT010000115.1:0-2446 GCA_048941265.1 Promethearchaeota archaeon | reverse complement strand
GTAATAGTTGAGATGAGATCATAGCTATGTTTTCTAAAAATACAGATAAATTTACTCCTGATTTTAATACCATGATAAAAATAGCAATTTTAAATAGCTTAGGCTTTTTTTTTATGGGATTTTTAATCCCAGTTATAAGTAGACAAAACATGAATGCGACCGGCTTAGAAATTGGATTAATTGTATCTGCAATGGTTATTGGCTTTACATTAAGTAGTGCCTTTGTAGGACATATTACTGATAGAACAAAGTCCAAGCGATTTTTGATATTTATAGGCTCAATAGGTCGAGGAATTTCATATTTTGTTTTTTACATTAGTATTATATTAAATTATTTGGTCGGCATGTGGATAGGGATGTTTATATTAGGTTTTTTTGCGGGATTTTTTTGGATTCCTTTCGATACTCTTATTGCAGAGAAATCTAATAAAGATAACCGTTCCCATGCTTTTGGAAAGAGAGATTCCGCAAATGCTATAGGACAAGTTATCGGAGGGTTGATCGGATTTGGTATCCTCTTAATTATAGGATTTTATACTGACAATCCGTTTTTTTTATATAGCGCAATTTTGATTTTTGGAATTTCAAATTTCATCGGGGGAATATTATTTTTGAGATATGTTGACGAGTCAATTAAATTCTCCAGTGGGAAGAATTCTGAAGAAAATTCAGACAAGAACTTTGAATCTGCCATTTTTAAATTTCCCAAACCAATGTTAATAGGTTTAATTATACTATTTTTAGTAGTTCTTCTCGCAAGTATAAATGGTAATTTAGCTAAACCATTTTTGAATATTTATATTATAGAAAATCTCAGCGATAACCTTTTTATCGTTATTCTTATATACTTACCAGCCGGTCTTTTAGCCACTTTTCTTGCACCGAAATTAGGAGAATTTATAGATAAACTCGAACCTAGAATCGCTATTGTTATTCTAAGTTTATCAGGAGCAATAATTACATGGTTCTTAATTAACACTCAAAATCTCTTAATATTTGCAATCTTATTATTATTAGATCTTACCACTGCAATTGCTGCTGGCTTATTGTTTAGAAATCTTTTAAGTAGAATCACTATAGAGCATCGTGGTAAAATTTTGGGAATTTGTTCTGTTTTTGTCAATATCGGTTCTATCATTGGCCCTATTTTAGGAGGGATTGTATGGGATGTATCAGGACCAAAAGCACCCTTTATATTATCTATATTCGTGGAATTATGTCTAATCCCCCTATATTTTATAGTTGTGCATTTATTAGTGCCTCATGTTGCTGAAACATATGAAAAAAAGGAATAAATTATCATTTTGTGTAGCTAAGTGAGGACATTTTTGTCAATTCGAAATAGATTTAAAATTTTTAATATTTTAATTTGATAATGAGTATTAAATCTCGTCCTATAATCATCGGTATTGCACAATACACCCAACCTAAAGACACCACGCAGCCTCTGGATCCGCTTAAACTGATGGCAAAAACTTGCCAAATGGCTCTTAATGATACTGGAAATGATGATATAAAGGAATATATTGATACGTTGTACATGGTAAATATTAATAGTTGGTCTTATAAAGATGCACCTAGTGAACTTAGTAAATTACTTGGTATAAATCCTGGGCAAAAAGTTTACTTATCTGATGGTGGTGATTCACCTCAAATGCTAGTGAATAGAGGTGCTAAAGCTATAGCAACTGGTAAAAATAAGGCCATAATTATAACAGGTGGAGAAGCTGCTTATTCAGTTTATTGCGAAAAAAAAGGAAAAATAACATTAAATTGGCCAAAACATAAAAAACCTAAATATATAGAAAAAAAATCCCAGCCTTATACTACCAGTTTTGAAAATAAATACGGTTTGATCTATCCTTCTTGTACATATGCGATGTTTGAGACAGCTGTACGTGTCGCATCGGGTAGAAGTGTCGAACAACAAAGAGAATATATAGGTAGACTTTTTGCGCACTATTCTAATATAGCGTCTAAAAATCCTTTTGCATGGAGTCAAAAAGCTTATACTGCTGAAGAAATCTATACTACCTCTCCAAAAAATCGCTATATAATCCATCCCTACACTAAGCGTATGTGTTCAAATATGTTTGTAGATCAATCAGCGTCGCTGATAATGATTAGTGAAGAAATCGCTCAGACACTAAATATAGACCCTAAACTCTGGATCTATCCGATGGGGGGTGCGGACTTTAAAAATATATATAATATTACTAAACGTCCAAAACTATATGATTCACCTGCGGCAAGAGAAGGATCTCGACTCGCATTATGGCAAGCAGGTCTTACACTTGATGATATTGATTCTTTTGACATTTATAGTTGCTTTCCCTCCATGGTACAAATTATTATGAATGAAATCGGCCGTACTATAAATGATCCTCGTAATCTTACAATAACGGGGGGACTTCCTTATTTTGGGGGACCAATGAGTAATTATTCT
>JBHLNT010000114.1:4772-13299 GCA_048941265.1 Promethearchaeota archaeon | reverse complement strand
GATCCATCAGAACATCCTGTTCTTTTAACTGAGGCTCCATTAAACCCAAGACCAAACCGAGAAAAAATGGCTGAAATTATGTTTGAGACCTTCAACACTCCAGCGCTTTACGTCGCAATGCAGGCAGTATTATCCCTCTATGCTTCAGGTCGTACCACTGGATGCGTTATTGATATTGGAGATGGTGTATCACACGTAGTCCCAATTTTCGAAGGCTTTGCCTTAAGCCACGCTATCCAAAGAATTGACCTTGCAGGACGAGATATTACAACCTATTTACAAAGATTGCTTAGACAAAAAGGCTATTCCTTTACCACCTCAGCGGAGAAAGAAATTGTAAGAGATATTAAAGAGAAACTCTGCTATGTAGCCATTGATCCTGAAAAGGAAATGATGCTTTCCAAGAAAGTAGCAGGAATGGAAAAGAGCTACATGTTGCCTGATGGTGAAACCATCAATGTAGGAGTTGAGAGATTCTTAGCTCCTGAGTGCTTCTTTAATCCATCCGTAATCGGTAAAGAATTAGAGCCTTTAGATGACGTAATTGTTGGAGCTATTTCCGAGTGTGATGTCGACTTACGAAGAGACCTTTACAGCAACATCGTCCTTTCTGGTGGTTCTACCATGTTTCCTGGTATTAAAGAACGATTAACCAAGGAAATTAAAGAACAAATTCCAGAATCAGTTGATGTAAAAATCATCGCTCCTCCAGAGCGTATGTACTCCGTATGGATCGGCGGGTCTATTTTAAGTTCCTTAAAGACCTTCCACCGAATGTGGGTTACTCGACGTGAATACAAGGAAATGGGACCTCAAGTTATCCACAGATGCTTCTAAGCCCACAACGGGCTTTTTTTTTAAAATTTATTTTTTTTAAGCATTTTTTTTATTTTCTTTATTTGTTATTTCTTTTGTATCATCCTATCAAAATATATTAAGTAATTTTTATTAGAAAAAATTTTTAGATTTCAAAATGAAGTTATGAAATAAAAAAATAAAGATTAGGTTAATTAAAAAAAAAAAAGGAATTTATAAGTTTAAAAGTTAATCAAGTTTCTTGATGTTTAAAACATTTTGGTAGAATTTTTATCATTTTTTCCTAAAGTATGTTCTATTCTGTCGTTTAATCCTCTGCAATTGTTTTGAAATTCATAATTCAGATGGGAGAGCATATGAAGGGATAGAAATCTTATAATGGATTGCTCTAGGATTTCACACAACTTAGGCTTACACCTTCCGTAAGATTGTTTGATACAAAGTCGAATTGCTAGGGGTTTTTTGCTCGTTAATAAATGTAATAATAGCTGGAATGTTGGCATTAAATCTATAATCTGTGTTCTAAATGGCTTGCCATGTGTCGAGAGGATCGTTATAGGTTTGATATTAAGATTCAGTAAACCATTTTGAATTTCAGAGACTTTATTTGCCATATCAATAAAAAATTCTTCAGAGATGAAACCATAGGTCTTATAGAAACTTAGTTTACATATAAGATGATCATATTCCTTGACTAGAATATCAACCGTTATATTAAAAAGACATTTATATTCAAAAGCAGTGTAGATATAGAGTAGTGAGTGTAATAAGCTAATCGAATTTAATTTCATTTTAATATACGATTGAATGAAAGGACAAAGGTTATAACCATCTAACACTTGAAATAATTCATTATGCTTAATTTCAATTAGACTAAGTTCAGTTCCAATTTTTTGATTCAAAATAATATTGATTGTCGTTCCAATGAGTAATGATATGTAGTCTTGACAATCGTATAATTCATTTTTTAAATAAGTAGAAAATGAATTATTGAGCAATGAAAAAAAGTTAGCAAAATCAATAATAAAACTTGAAAACTTAAGTTCATCTCTCGAGAAGATTTCAAAGAAAACGGAGTAATTCAGGAATTGTTTGTTATAATAGAATAGCGCAGCATTCAAAGATTTATTTGCTCGTTCTAGAGTGCAGAGTAGGCGATATTTTAAACAAGAATCGACGTATATATTTATAAGATCATATAATTGGCTGATCTTATTTATTAAGTAATAGATCATGCTTGGTGGAGTTGATTGTACTCTTACTGAAAGATTATATAATGTTGTCATTGATTCATTTATTCTATTTATTTCAAGTTTGCAGATTGCATGAATCGGATCCATACTTTCCCAGAAATATGGGATTTGTACGATTAATTTAACTACTTTGGTGTCTCCAGGAGCAATTGAAACATAAGATTCTGTTAATGTTGTCCAATTATTAACTATTGTTGTATTCCAAGGAGTTCTCTCAATAAGATAATCGCTAACTATATTACCTAAATTCTTGATTATTAAGTTATATTCTACTACATCACCAATTTCAGCCTTATAGTCTAATGGATTTACAGATATTTCTGATTCAAAGAATGCTAGAATAGTAATTGTATCCCTAACTTCTAATATTAGATTAGGATCTTCAAGAAGACTAATGATATAGCTAAAGTTGTAAATTCCTGGTGAAGTTGAAAAGAGTTTTTCTGGAGTTAAAGTCGATGTTAGATTTATAGCCTCCCCTACAGCTAATACTATTGGACTAGTAATATTAACCCATAAGGGATCTACAGAACCCCCAATATCAATTATTATGGTTACTGGTGTATTTCCTAAGTTTTCTATGGATAAATAAGAAGTAGCGGATTCTCCTGGGACTAATATATCCTTATCAAGAGGTAAATATTCAGTACTTAAAGCATAGAAAGGTAAAATTTCTAATTCCCATGAAAATATGAAATTTGTGTATGTAGAAAAATTAGTTTGAACTGTATATATCTTAGGTGCTATTAAATTCGAATGGGGTATTGAAATGTTAATTCCATATGTAAAAATTTCTCCAGAGGATATTGAAAGTACTCTTGACGATAAATCATACCAATAAGGCTCTATGCCATCAATTGATATTAGAATATTTTCTCTATAATTGCCGAAATTATGAATTTCATAATTTATCATAGATGATTCACCAGGCTCTAATGAGATATAGTCTTGAGTTTGATATATTGTAGTATTATGGAATGGTAGAATTTCAAAAGATAGAGTAATTTGTTTTGTCTTTCCAAACCTCTCTGAAGTAAATAATAATGTGATATTATAAACGCCTGCCGAAATATGCCAATCTAATGGAATTTCAAATGGTTGTATTGAAATTATCGCTTTACTATTGGAATTTGCTGAAATTGTCGAAGGAAATTCTAGATTAATAAATGATGGTTCATCTATTATATCGATTGTATAGTTATCTTCTTTATCGGCAATATTATGGATTTCTGTGGAAATTGTACCACTATCTCCTAAAGAATATTGAAGTTTATCTGAATATACTGATGGAAAGAAATCATTCTTGCTCAAAATATGTGATTTAGTTCTTAATGCTAATTTCTTATAAAGTAATATTGAAGAATTATGTGTTTCACTGACTATTTGGTCTACAGCCTTTTCTAACTGATTACATATTAAAAGAGCATCATCATAATTTTGTTGATTCATGTGATCGACAATTTGTTGACTATACTCTTCTAATAAAGTCAAGTTTTCTTCAGGAATATTTGTTGCCACTATACCAGATTTATCATTCATATGATCTAATGCATCTTCTTCAAGAGCACTATCAAGTACTGCTGAATTTCCTGATATATTTACACTTTCAGCAACACAATAGCTTGTAAATAAAGTAATGTTTTTTAATACCTCTGGATTTCCTCGCACCAATCCAGGTTCCTCTAAAGAGTCTATGAATGCTGAGTCTAGATCAAGATCTTTTCCAAGAGCTGAAATTGATGATGGAACACCAGAACTATTAACAGAGCCTACTGCTTCTTCAAATGTATTGTTAAATTCTTCAGAATCAATAAAACTCATATCTTGTTTATTAGATTCCTCTACAAATAGGTCAGCAGCTCTTGAAAATTCAGAGGTCGTGTCGGATAGTTCATCAAAACTTTCATCCAGAGCATATGTAATGCTTTCATTATTAACAATAGAATTTGTTTGTTCATATGTTTGATTTGCTATATAAGACGAGCTGTTTTTTACTTTATTCGCTGAATTGGCAAAGTTATTTCCAATACCACTTAAGGAATCATTTGCAAAATTAGTTATTGCAATATCCTCTACCAAGTATTGAGTTTCAGGGTCTGATAACAAGTATAAATAGATTAACCCAAGAATTATTTCTGCTAATAATAAATATAAAGCACCTAAGAGAGCACATATTAATGCTGTTTTAAACCAATATATACCCCCAGAACCACCAGTAAACCAAGTGGCCGCAGAAGCAATAATTCCTATTACTGTGTAAATTGCTGCTGCGACTAAAAAGGCAGAAGCTTTACACATGAATTGATCTTTTAGAGATGTAAGACTCCCATAAATAGACCACCCTAATACTTTTCCTACTTCAACTACTCCCTTTGTATAAGTGGTTGTTTGATGTGTAATTATTCTTTTATTGCCATAAATGTCTGTTAATTCTATGGTTATTTCAAATTTATATTCTGCTTTATCAAATGCTCCACATAAACTACTTGGTAAAATAATTGTCCCTAAATTTCCTGCAGCACCTGCAAGATATGGTTTTTTGTCAACTGAAAAAGTAACCGTTTCTTCCGTTCCAGAACTAGGATTATAATCCGCACTACCATCTTTAACATTCCAATCAACATTTTCTTCCCATGAACGGGGATACCAACTAATTGAGAAATAATAAGCATATCCAGCAAAATCTGCAAGAACAATCAATGGCCATTTTTTATTAGTTTGAATCGTGGTTTCAGCCGATCTATAAGCTGCAATATGCGAGCTCAGAAAGTTGTTTAAAGTTGATGTCAATGTTTGTGCAATTGTTTTTGATCTAAGATTTTTGAATGCACCCCAAATAGCATTAAGATCAGTTAATTGACCCAAACTAGGATCTTTTGATAATTTCCTCTGATATGTATCTATGTCATATGTGAAATTATCCAGACGATTTCCTGCGTAATTAACTTTCAAAAAACACTCTAGATTTCGATCAGAAAATTCACCAGAATCTTCCCAGTAAAAATCTATTACTGGGATTATTAAATCCCAATTTATCCTTTTCATATCTGCATCTAACATTGTAATTAATTGATACGATGGATTTCCAAACCATGAATAGTTAAAGATAACGTAGAAATTTTTATAATTTGGAAGAGTATTAAATTTAGTTAGACTGAATGCTGGAAAATTAAAAGTCAAATAATCTCCTGCTGCTACATCTCCAACATGTCTATATATTGAAACTGGATTGGGAAGGCCATCACAGTAAAGTGCAATACTAAGATTCTTTGCAGCGAGTTTGCCAATATTTTCGAGGTTAGTTACTTGGATTGTTATCATATCACCAGGTTCAAAAAAACCTTTCTCATAATTTAAAATATTTAACTGATCTTTTTCAAGTGTAAAAGCTGGCAGGTCATCCTCTATTTCTATATTTATAGTACCTGTACTAGCTACACTCGGTCCAAGCTCTTTAGCATTTATATGAGATAAAGTAAATTGGTCTGCTTCATAGTAATCCTCATAGATTCTAAGTGAACTATCAAATTTAATTGGAAATGGACCACCTCCATTTAAAGGAATGAAAGTAAATACATAAATCTTCTCTTGATTTGGTTGTAAAATTTCTGATTGCGATGATGGCGTTCCTGATTTTATCTGAAGTATCTCATCGCCGTTAACAATCAACGAATTCATATCAACTGATAGTGTGCATTTCGCTCGATAAGGATTGGGATTTCGAATTCTTACATTAATATTAAATTCAACACCGAGGAGAACTTCTGTAACAGACTTTGAAATAACTAAGAATTGCGAGGGAGAAACTCCCACTAATGTTTTTGTGTATGTATTTGGATAATAATTAGTAGACCAATAATAGTTTAATAGTCCTTCAATAAGAAAATATTGATAGCCATATTGAAATTGAAAACTTACAAATGAATTCTTTTGTATAGAAGTAGAAGCTACAGATTGAGAAAAAGTAGTGGATTTAATATTTGAATGTCCTAAATTTGCCCCGATTCCTGCTTGTACCATTGATTGACTCTGTGTGCTTTTTAAAGTTCCATCATAATAGAACTTTATATATGGAAGGCTATATTTTGGACAAACAAATGGTGCATCTAAAGCACCTGTCCAATGCAGAAGAGTTTTCACGCCAGAAGCGGTCCATGAAAATTTCTGGGTAACTTGATTACTAGAGTCAGGCATAGGGGATATAGATGTACGAAAAGAAAGTGTATAATCGATCCTCAGCCAATCAACTCTAACAATAAACACATAATATAAGACTATTGATGCTTGGATATAACCTTCTACACCACTCATTATCGAGTTATTACTATATGTAATAACCTTTTTTTCCTCGCTCAAATAAGAATTTGGAAATGAATTTAGAACTGGATCAAAAATAAATTTTACCTCAGTATTATCGTAAATTCCATAAGTATCAATATTTAAACCATTTTTAAAAATCCAATTTATATGTAACAAATAGTCATTGCTAATAACATTCTCCCGCAAATTAATTTCAACATTATTCATATGTTCTTCCGACAGCTCAACATCATATACTTTTGCTAATAGTCTATAAGAAGTCAGGGTCTTCTGAATAGCATCCTCTTTTTTTTCTCCAATCTTTTCCTTAGAAATTATTAAATAACTATTTAATACTTCTTTATTTAGATTTGCTTTTATTGTATCTTCTATTGATGGTAATTCTCCAAAGTTAAAATAATCAGATATTAGCGAATTATCAAACTGATGTCGTTTATATTCTTCTATAGTATAATTTTCACCATCATATGAAATGTTGAGATATTCAGGAGGATTTTGCAAATCTGTAAAAGAGTTTATGTCTTTTTCAACTGTTTCTAAAGGAAGATTATTTTCTTCAAGAATATTGTTCAATTTATTTAATTTGTTAATGTAGTTTAAATATTCTGTGTCTCCTAGAACTTCATCGATATTTTCATCACTTTCATTCATTTCAATGAATATATTTGATAGATATGGAGTTAAACTACTTGCAGTGATAATGAAAATTATAATTATAGATTTTAGTTTTATATTATTCATTTAATCACGTCCTTATTAGATTTTCTTATAAATTTATGTTACATAAAAATTTTTTTTTATATATATAAACTTTTTCACGTGAAAAAAGGGAAATTTAATTTTTAAATAGAAAAAACTCGAAAATTAATAAAATTGGAATAAGTCTCTAATGACTAAACGCCTTAGTAGCTCAAAAATTATCTTTTTGCAAAAATAATATTTTTAAAATATCTTCTAAAATTAGATTTTTTAATGTCAACAGATATTTACCTTTAAGTTTTGATATAATTGATAATTCACTAAAGTTTTAAAAATAGTAATAATCTCTATTTTATTGATTTTATCAAGAATAATGATGTGGAAGTTAACGGCTCCATTATTATTGTGATAATTCTTAAACATATTCAGATTATTTTTTTTAAGTAATTTTTTTATTTTCTTTATTTGTTGTTTCTTTTGATTTATTTTTAATTTAAAGTAGATCTATATTTTTGCTTGTTAATAGATTTTTAAATTACTTTTTTCATAATTTAAGAAACGTTATAAGAATATAATGAGCATTGATAAAGATGGGAAAATAAATCATCATGATAAGTTATAAAGAAAATTTTAAAATCATTGAGTAATATATCAATAGGAGGAGTTAAATGACAAGAAAAAATATATCCTCAGGATCTCCGTTTGAAATACCGATAGGATTCTCAAGGGCAGTAAAAATAGGAAATATTATTTCAGTATCAGGAACAGCACCAATCGCTCCAGATGGTACAACTGTTTGTAAAAATGATGTATATGGTCAAACAAAATACTCTTTAGGAATTATAGAAAAAGCTATTGAAGATGCTGGCGGCTCTTTAGAAAATGTAATTCGAACAAGAATACTAATGAAGAACATAACAAAATGGGAAGAAGCGGCTAAAGCTCATGGAGAATTTTTTTCAAAGATAAGACCCGCTTGTACTTTTATGGAAGTTAAAGGTTTTATTAATCTTGATTGGCAAATAGAGATAGAAGCCGATTGCGTTATTGATAATGACGATAAAAATGAATGAAAGTTAATAATAGAAATAAATTTTTGAATCTAATTCAATCCTTATCTAATATTTTATCTCATGAATTAATTCAATTAAAATTATTTTTTCTTTCTTTCTATTTACTTTTAACATTATTAATAATAAGTTTGGCATGTCAATACATTTTTAAATTACTTTTTTCATAATTTAAGAAAGGTTAAAAGAATATATTGAGCATTGGTAAAGATGGGAAAATATCTGTGGTTAGGACGCTATGAACTAATAAAGGATAAAGAAAAAAAGTTTTCACAACATTGTACTATAGATACTACTTTTAATAAAAAAATCGTAGGAGAAGCAGGTAAACCTGACAAGGTGGCACTTTGGAACTTTATTTGTAATCCA
>JBHLNT010000114.1:0-4672 GCA_048941265.1 Promethearchaeota archaeon | reverse complement strand
TTTAAACAAAGTAATATTGAACGCTTTGAGCGAATTTAAACCGAATAAACGCCCTATTTTTTAATTTAGTTTTTTTCCAATACTTTTTATAGAAAGGATCTCCTTTTTGATTTTATTTAGAAACAATAAGATTTTTTATTAATTTAGTCTTAAAAATATAAATTAATTTTTATAATCATTTGGATGATTCACATGCCCATTAAAGATACTCGATTTTCTGACGAAAAAGGAAAGGTGCTAATGCTCGGGAATGAGGCAGTTGTAAGGGGATGCCTTGAAGCCGGGGTTTCCTACGTCTCCCAATATCCTGGGACTCCTACAAGTGATATTGGAGAATCATTCCACCAAATATTAAGAGGAAATCCGGAAATTAACGATTTCCTAGTGCACCACTGGGCGGTAAATGAAGCCGTTGCGACGTCTGCATGTGCTGGAGCCGCATGGACAGGGTGTAGAAGTTTAAATCCTATGAAACATGTCGGATTAAACGTCGCGAGTGATGCGCTAAGCGTTATTGCCTTAGCCGGTCCAAATCCCGGTGGGATGGTTATCGTTGTAGGAGCGGATCCGGGAAGTTTAGGGTCTCACCAAGAGCAGAATGAAAGATTCTACACCTGGATGCTCCATCTCCCCTGCTTTGAACCGCATACCCCTCAGGAATGCAAAGATTATACCAAATTAGCCTTTGAACTGTCCGAAAAATACGACACGGTATTTGAAATCAGAACCTCAACAAGGAGTGCTCATTCCCGTGGTTTCGTTGAATTAGGGCCCTTAGTAAAAGGAAAGGCTAAAGGAGAATTTATCAGAAACATCCCTAAGTTCAATTCTCTCCCCCCTCACGCGATAAATAACCATATAAGATTATACGAAAGAATTGAAAAAATCCGGGAAATCATACCAGAGCTCGGAGTAAATAAACTAATTCCTGGAAACAATAAGATTGGAATTATTACGAGCGGAATGCCCTTTGGTTATACAATGGAAGCGCTGGACCAACTTGGACTCAATGATGTTCCAGTTTTAAAGCTTGGTATGATTTATCCTTTAAATTATGAAGAGATCTCGAAATTTTTGAGCAAACTCGAAAAAGTCGTTATTATTGAAGAATTAGAACCTTTCTTAGAAGTGAAAGTATCAGAAATAGCACAGCACCATAAATTAAATGTTGAGGTTGTAGGTCAAAAATATTTCCCGAAATATAATGAATTTTCCACAGGATTAGTTGCTACCAGTTTAGCTAAAATCTTTGATAAAACCCCTAGCGAACAAATGACGAAAGCCATCGAGTATTTCAATTCCTATAAGGAAATTGTTCCTAGTAGGTTTCCTACTTTCTGTGCAGGATGCCCTGAACGAGCCACGCTGTATTCCATATTAAAAGCAACAAATAATTTAGAAAATACTGTGATTAGCGGAGATATTGGCTGCTACGTCATGTCTTTTTTCCCTCCGCAAGAATGTAGTGATCTTGTAATATGCATGTCAGGAGGTTTAAGTGCTGCGATTGGCATGTCAACTAAAACGGACCAAAAAATTATAGCTATGATTGGCGATTCTACATTTTTTCATACAGGTATGGCTCCATTGGCAGAAGCAGTTGGCTATAATTCAAATGTATTACTCATCATTTTCGAGAATTCTTGGACTGCCATGACCGGTCATCAAGATGATGTACTTCGCTATTTAATTAATCGAGGCTTTTCAATTGAAAATATTTGTAAAGCTTTGGGAGTTCCTTGGCTAAGAGTTGAAGATTCGTATAATCCTAAAAAATTGACAAAGTCCATTGAAGAAGCACTACAAGAAAAAGGATTAAAAGTGATTATTCTCAAGCGAGAGTGTGGTTTACAAGCACATCGATGGAGAATGAGCCAAATAAGGGAACTCGAAGCGCAAAAGCAAAAAGTACAAGAAGTTATATATCATATAACAGGATGTCAGGTTTGTCATGAATGTAGTAGGATCTTAAGCTGTCCAGCGATAAGGAGAACCGAAATTGATGGAAGAGAAACAATGCAGATTGATGATGACAGATGCATACGATGTGGAGTATGTTATCAGATTTGCCCAAATGGAGCAATCCACAAATCAATAATACACGCATTAGAGACGGAGGTACCATTCCGTGACATTTAAAGAGACGGATATAGTGAATGTGGTAATTGCAGGAACAGCAGGACAAGGAGTTATAACATTAAAAAGACTAATTGAATTTGCCGCACAAAAGGCAGACGTAGATATAATTCTGGGAAGCGAGATGCACGGCCTAGCTCAACGCGAAGGAGCAATAATGAGCCATACACGATATCAAAAAAAGAGTTTTGAAAATCCACGGAAGAATTTACAATCCTCCTTAATTTGTTATGGAGATGCGGATTTGTACATTTGTTTTGAACCAGTTGAATCATTAAGAAGAGGGATATTTGCTTCAGATAAGACTTCCTTTGTTCTAAACTCGAGGACGATTCCAGGTGTAATGATAACTGCTGATTTGGAACAATATCCATTGTTGGAAAAAATAGAAGACGCTCTGAAAGGTTATTCAAGAGAAGTATATTTTATGAACGCTACTGAATTTTCTTTAGAGCATTTCAACTCTAACCAGCAAGTTAACCTAATTATGCTTGGGTTTGCTATCCCTACAGGTAAGCTTCCATTTATAGAAATTGAACATTATGAAGAAGTAATAAAAGAATGGCTTAGAGATCCTGAAGATAATATTCGAGCTTTGCATCTTGGACTCGAAAAGGGAAAAGAGATTATCAGTAAGAACTAAAAATAGGAAAAAAAAATTAATAATTAAACTTTAAAAATTACCTTTCGCTTCATGAGTACAATTAGAGAGATTAAAGTAACACACGCGAAAACCAGATAATAATTTCCGAATGGAATTGCCGCCTCTTCTTCCTCTTCATCATCATTGTCGCCACCTCCACCTCCAAGTATAATCGGTTTTGGTATGTCATGATAGTATAAATATATTTTATTAGATCGCCCTCCAACGATATAGTCCCCCAAACCTGAAATTCCTACTGAGCTTACTGGTTGAGGGGTACTCCATAGCGTCTCATTTTTATGATTGATAAGATACATGGTAGTAGGGCCCCCTATTCCAGCAACAACATATTTACCATCTGCACTAATTGCCGTGGAAAGTTCAACACTGCCGTAGTATCTTTTCCATAGTTCTTCTTTTAAGGTCGGGGAAGGTGAATTATCAAAATAATAAATGTAATTACCTGTGCTGGCAACAATATTTGTTCCATCCGAAGAAATATCTATAGTACGTGCAATATTATCCAATGTAGCATTCCATACTGCCGTTTTAGGATTTTCTATTGTACTATCTAGAAGATAAACCTCCTTTTCATTGTTCGCAACGACTATATAATAGAGATCATTTATATAGTCATATCCAATATCGATTAAATTACTATCAACTTGACCAATTTGAGCTGTTGTATTAAATCTCCATTCATAGGTTTTTGGATTCGTTTTAGTCTTATTAAAAAAATATACAAAACCATCATCGCATCCCGCTACGATATAGTCTCCATTGTATGAGATTGCCACAGCATATGGGTCAGGAAAAGCAGGACCTGGAAAAAAATAATCCCATTCTGGTAATATATTCCAGGCACTTTCGGTACTGAAAGAGTTGTTTATAAAGTATATAGTTTGTTGATGCGCAGCTACGATATATGTACCTGTTTCAGAGATTGCTACTGCTCGGCTAGGGAGAGCAGGGGGCTCTAAATACCACATATAGGTTTTGGGTGAGTCTTGAGAATTATTTAGCAAAAAAGTTCTGGATAACCCTTGTACTGCTATGTAAGTACCATTATATGAAATGTCTATAGAAGTAGGAGGATTTTCAGAAAATGGTAGGGTATAGTTCCATAGGGGCACATTGCTGGATTTATTGAAAAGAATAGCATGAGTACTATTAATTGCTGCGATATGGCTCCCATCCTTTGATATTACCACTTGGTCGATAGCAGTCGTTCCTGTATAGTTCCACAATGAAGTAACTTTCGCAGCGCTTGATTCTGGAGCACATACGAAGCTGACCCTATTATCAATTTCGTCGTTGATATAAAGCGGCGGTGTTGATTTAGCGGTATTAAAGTAGCTTAAAGGCAACAAGAATCCTGATACAATAATAATTAATAAGAGTAAATTTTTTTTTGACATTTTTAAACCCTTTTTAGATAAAATTACGTATAAATTACACTTACGTTAAATTAGTATAAAAAAGTATTTGATTCGTTTCAAATAAAGAAAATTTAATTCAGTAATAACCAAAGAAAGGAAAAAAAAGGATTTCTCAGAAATTTTTATTTAAATCATCATCCTCAATTTCTAAAACATAAAACTGAAACAAAATTAATTAATTAAAAATAAAAAAACGGAAAAAAAGAGAGAATTATTTAGTTTTAATCTTCTTTTTTAATCTTCTCTTTCACTTTTTCAGATATAACTGAAGCCTCTTCTCTCATTTTTTCTATTCCTTTAACCGTTTGTTCTCTTATAGTTTTGGTGGTTTTTATTCCGAAATCTCTCGCTTTTTTACCGAAGGTTTTTAATTCATTTGGTTTGTATTTGTAGAGAATAATAATTGTGGCGGCTACTCCTACGATTATAATAGTTAGGATACTAATTATAAGAA
>JBHLNT010000113.1:0-13319 GCA_048941265.1 Promethearchaeota archaeon | reverse complement strand
GCTGTGTCTTGCATATTAAATGTTTCATGTACCAATCCTTCTTTTTCGGCTCTCTCCATAACTTCCATTAACTCATCTAAAGTGACTTCTCGACCAATTCCTTGTTCAATTACCATTTGTGCTAGAGTTCCTGTCGTTACGCAATAATTCTCATCTGTTTGTTTACAAGGTTCTCCTGCTAATTTAGCAGCATTTCGGCAGCTGCAGGGAACTACCGCATAAATTTTTGGATTAGCATCAGCAAGATAATCCCTTAAAATTTCATATGGCATAACTTGATGTTGTATAGCCACATCTTCACTTATTTCAATCGATTTTTCTGTAGGTTCAATAGCAGGAATAACTCTGTATACTGTGTATTTACTTGAGCTTAATTCAAAGGGAAAGCCTAATTTAAATAATTCAAGATGCGCTTCTGCCGCTTTTTTCATTCTGTCGGGATCATCAGTACAATTTGTAAAATAAACTTCAAAACCTCCTGGAACATAGGGTAATAATACATATAAAGACCCAAACTTTGTAAGTTTCCCCCGATTATACATATTATTTAGAATTTCTTTCAATTTATCTCTCGGAATTCCCGAACGTTTTGCTATTTCTCTAATATTTATTGGTTTACCAGCTTTTTCAAATGCGGATACTAAAATCTTCGCTTCTTCTTCGGTATACATATTTGAGATTAATTTGTACGTTAAATCGTGTTTAGGAAGCCCGCCTTTTAAAAGCTTTCTTAATTTTTCATATAATTCTAAATCTGTCATAAATTGTTTTATAAAACGTTATTTTTTTAAAATAATTTGTGATATTTATTCAAATAATAGAGTTTAAGGTTTTTTAATCATAAAATATCTTTAACAGCTAACTTTTTTCCTAGATTATAGCAGGACTCTAATATTTCTTTTTTTCCTAAAACCTCTCCCTTTTTTCCGACTCCAGGAACAATAATTTTTTCAATCAACTCCATTTCTAAATATTCAAAACTTTTTTCAAACATCCTTATAAGGGGTTCAGCAGTTTCAATATTATCTTCTTCAAAAGGGACTACTAGTATGGCACTCTTACCTCTTATTTTCTGCCTATTCTCGGGACAATTAAAATAGACAAAGCGATCTAGAAAAGCTTTCATTAATGCTGTTGGGCCATACCAATATATAGGAGTGCCAAAAATGATGGGATCACTCTCAATTATCGTTTGATATAAATTGTTCATATCATCATTTTTACTACATTGGTTTCCTTTCCAACAGGCATGACATCCATCACATTCTTTAATCTCTAAATCGCTTAAAAAAATAACATCAGTGATGGCACCATTATCCTTTGCGGGTTCTAATATCTGTGATAAAAGGATATGAGTATTTCCATTTTTACGTGGACTGCCCATAATTCCGAGAATTTTTTTCATATTATTTATCATTTTATGATAAATTAAAATCTTAATTGTTTGCATAAATAAATAGTAAAAAGAGAAGAAAAAAGGATATTCTCAATTACTAAAAAAGATTATATTAATTTTTTGACTTTATCCTGAATAGAGTTCCCATTTGGAATGATTTTCTTTTCTAAATTTTGGGAATAGGGAATGGGAACATCTGGAGTGTTAAGTCTTATAATATTTTTTCTTAAGAATTGAAAACCCTCTTCTGCGACAAAAGCTGCGATTTCTGCGCTCACTGAACAAGTTTTGCAGCCCTCATCAACAATAAGCAGTTTCCCTGTTTTTTCAACAGAATCTAAGATTGCTTTTTTGTCCATTGGAACTAAAGTTCTTGGATCTATTATTTCACAATGAATATTTTCTTCTTTCAATTTAGTAGCAGCATTAATGCTTTCTTGAACCATAGCTCCCATCGCGACTATTGTCACATCATCGCCTTCTGTGAATTTTTTCGCTTGGCCAAATGGTATCGTGAAATTATTATCTAATGGAACTTCCCCACTTCGGAAATAACATTGTTTATTCTCAAAGAAAATGACTGGATCGTCATCCCGTATGGCAGTTTTTAATAACCCCTTAAAATCAGCCGGATCTGAGGGCAATACGACTTTTAAACCAGGCACATGCATAAACCATGCTTCAAATGATTGGGAATGCTGTGCTGCCCCCATTATACCAGTTCCAAAAGGCGTTCTAATCGTAAGAGGAACAGAAATTTGTGCTCCATACATATATCTTGCTTTTGCAGCTTGGTTTACTATCATTTCCATACATACAGTTAAAAAATCTGCAAACATAATTTCAGCGATAGGGCGCATTCCAGCAATGGCTGATCCCACCGCACATCCTAAAATCGCGTTTTCACTGATAGGAGTTTCACGAACTCTTTCAGCTCCAAATTTTTCTAATAAACCTTTAGTAACAAAAAAAGGTCCTCCATAGGTTCCGATATCTTCTCCTAGAATAAATACCGACTCATCCCGTTCCATTTCTTCTTCAATAGCTAACCTTATGGCATCTGAACCTGACATTGATTTAGTTTCTCCAGACAATTCAATTACCTCCGTATTCAATGGGATTTTTATATACATTATCTAATGCAGTATTTGGGTCTGGTTTCGGGCTCTTTTTTGAAAATTTTACGCTATCATCAATCAAAATCAATGTTTTTTCCTCTATCTCTTGAATTATTTGTTGATCAACGAGTTCACCACGAATTAGCCTCGTTTTATATGTTTCAATCGGACATTTGCGTTTCCATTCTTCTTTCTCTTCTGGAGATCTATATCTATCAGCATCCATCGTTGTTTGACCACCCCATCGATATGTCTTGCATTCGATCAATGTAGGTCCACCTCCTTTTCGTGCAAATTCAACCGCCTCTTTTGTAGTTTTATATACTTCTATAATGTCATTTCCATTTATGGATGTGCCCTTCATACCGTATCCTTGAGCTCGAAGAGAAAAATCTTTAATAACAGTCGCATAAGCAGCAGGAGTGCTCCATCCATACAAATTATTTTCTAATATAAAGATTACAGGAAGCTTCCATACTGCAGCAAGATTCATTGATTCATGCAGCATTCCCTGGTTTGCTGCCCCATCACCGAAGAAGGTTAGAACAACTCTACCCTCATTTCTCATTTTTGAAGCTAAAGCTACCCCGAGTGCCAAGGGAGGACCTGCTCCAACAATTCCATTAGCACCTAGCATATGTTTGGAAAAATCGGCTACATGCATTGATCCCCCACGACCCTTACACATTCCATCCTCCTTTCCGTAAATTTCAGCCATTAATGAATTTAAATCCCCACCTTTGGCAAGAAAATGCCCATGTCCCCTATGTGTTGATGTAATATAATCATCCTCATTAATCGCAGCACAAGCTCCTACAGCAATGGCTTCTTCGCCTATATAAGGGTGAACTAAAGCTGATTTAATTTTTCCAGCATCTTTTGTTATTCTTTCTTCAAATTTCCGAATCAATAACATTTTCTTATATAAATTGATTAATTCTTCGGGACTCAATTCTTTAGGAAATTCATCACTACTCATGATTAAATCATCAGTTTTATAATTGAAATTCTCAAATTTAATATTCAATAGAATGAATTTGTTATTAAAATTATTTTCAATCGGAAATATTTAATTCTTTCTTTTCATTGAATAATTCAAAATTGTTTTTTAAACAACAACTATAGATAATTTTTTTAAAAAATGGGGCTTAGGATCTTATTAATAAATCCAAACAGGATGCACAATCCTCCTGTAATTCCTATAGGTTTAGAATACTTGACAAATTCATTAGAAAAACAAGGTCATAACGTTAAAATATTAGATTTATGCTTTTCATCCACACCGGTACAAGATATAGAAAAAACCTTAAGAAAAGATAGATTCGATATGGTTGGTTTTACTATTCGAAATATTGATTCATGTATTTATTTTAATAATGAGTATTATCTCCCAGAATTCAAAAAATTAATTGATTGTGTGAAGCAACATGAAGTTCCGATAATCTTGGGAGGAGCAGGTTTTTCTGCAATGCCCGATGAAATATTAGATTACCTTCAAGCCGATTATGGTATTATTGGACCTGGGGAACGAGCTTTTCCTAAGTTTTTAGAATCATGGCAAGCGGGTAAAATAGAAAAAACCATTTTTAATGGCTGGAATTATGGGTTAGATGATAATAAAACTCATACTCGAGCCAAAAAAGTAAATTATCAAAAATATTTTACGAATGATGGAATTGCAGGCTTTTCTACGCATATAGGATGCCAAAACCATTGTCCTTATTGCATTGAAGCTGGTACTAAAGTCTCATTTAAAAAAATATCTAACATCATAAAAGAAATAGAATCTTTAGTGAATCTTGGCTATACACATTTTCATTTATGTGATAGTGAATTTAATACAGATCTTAATTTTTCCATAGATTTTTGTTCAGCATTGGCTAAAAAATCCTTCCCCTTGAAATGGACTCTTTACATGAAACCTTATCCATATAACGAGAGACTTTTTCAGGTATTAAATGAGTCTAATGCCTATTTGGTAACGCTATCAGTAGACAGTGATAAAATAATTCAAGCACTCAATAATTATTCGTATGCTGATTTAGCAAACATTATAGGCTATTGTAATAAATACAAAATTGAGTTAGCCATTGACTTGTTATCGGGATATCCTTATGAAACATTAGATTCCACTAAAGAAATGTTAGGTTTTTTTAAAAAAAATCGCCCTAAAACAGTTGGGATTAGTTTCTATTACCGTATATATTTAAATACACCCCTAGAAAAATCGATTAGAAATGATCCTACCCTTCAAAAAAACCTAACAAGAAGATACTCAAAAAAAGAGAATTATTTACAGCCAATTTTTTTTAGCCAATATGAACAGAAAGATTTAGAAGAGTTGATTGCAGGTGATGATCTCTTCCGAATAGCGGGGATTAAACCTGGAGTGAACTATCAATTATAAAATTTCATTTTTTTTTTAAAGTTATTAAGATATAGTGATTAATTTAAAATTTTTAAATACAAATAAAATATTATTATAAATTGGAGGTTTAAAAAAATGCCAATCGTCCATGTAAATGTTTGGAAAGGTTTTGGAGAAGAAAGAGTGAAAGTCTTAATGCAAAAAATAACACAAGCTTTTGTGGATTTGGGAGTACCTCAACATGCTGTAGAAATAGTAGTGCATGAAATTCCCAAAACACATTGGGGTATTGGTGGAGAACCAGCTTCAGAAAAATTACCAAATGAAGGGCCAAAATAGTGTAAGAATTTTTATATTCCTTTTATCCCGCCATAAAGAGCAAAATTGTAATATTTTCTGATTACATCTACATCTTTAAATCCAGCTTCTTCTAACCACTTCAAATGATTCATAATTGATTCCGGACTATCTTCCTCATAGTATTGCTTAAAATTTTTCTCTATTTTTTCCTCAGATAAGTGTTGTCTTAAGAAGCCTTCCCATTTTTTCATATAAAATTTCTGAATTTCATCATTAGAACCAATAATTATATCTAAATTGTAAAAACATCCGCCTATCTTCAAAGAATTATATATTTTTTGATAAAAATTCTTTTTATCTTGAGCAGTAATTAAATGATGTAATGCAAAAGAGGAGATAACCACATTATATTTTTTATTAAAATTAAAGGAATAAAAATTTTCAAGAATAAATTCGATATTTTCATATTTCGATAATTTCAGTTTTGCCATTTCAAGCATATTTTTAGTCATATCCATGCAAGTTATTTTAGCATTAGGAAAAACTTCTCTTATCCTTAAAGAAAGAGTACCTGTTCCACATCCAAGATCTATTACATCAATATTCTCATTTTTTTCAAAAGGAATTACTAATATCAAATCACTTACCATTTCTTTATAAAAAGGGACAAGTCTTACTATTACATCGTCAAATTCTTTGGCAACATTTTCAAATGTATCTTTAATCTGTTCCATTTTTTCGAATTTTTCTTCTCTTTTCATATTAAACAAATTTTAGGATTATTTCGATAATTTTTTTAGAGTTTTTCTCCTTTTATTTCCTCTTCATATTTCTTTCTTCTCTCCGTTAAGTATTCTGGAATTGGAACATCCCACCAGCCCACTGCTGGACTTCCAGTATAGGGAAAATCTCTTTGTATTTCAATTTCAATAACAGCTGGTTTTCCTGAGTTTTTAGCTCGTTCTAATGCTGGTATAATTTCTTCTTTTTTGGAAATTTTCTCAGAATAGCACCCAAAAGCTTCTCCGATTTTGGCAAAATCAGGAGAATACGTATTTCCATCCTTGTCTTCAAATGCAGTTCCATAACCTCGATCTTCTCCAAAAGCAGCTTGTTGCAAATCTTTAATTGCAATCCAGCCATGATTATTTAATACAATAAAGAAGATATTGGAAAGTCCCAATTGGACTGCGACTGACAGTTCAGAAATCGTCATCATAAAATCTCCATCACCGACTAATCCTACAACTTGTCGATTAGGTTTACCAATATCTATTGATCCTAGTTTGGCACCAATCGCTGCGGGAACAGTAAAACCCATAGTAGAAAATCCTCCCGCGGTGATACATGTTCTTGGTTCATAAAACTCTAATTCTTGTAGCATTTGAGCTTGCACATTACCAGAACTGGTTACAATAACAGCATCTCTATCAAAAAACTTTCGAACTTCTGTTAAAACAGTAGAAATCATAACAGGAACCTTGGACTCGTCTGTATGTTCAGCAAGAAACTCAAACCATTTCTTTTTTTCTTCTTGCATCTCTTTAAAATATTCGGTTTTTTCATAATCCTTTGAAAAACCTTGAGCATTTAACTCTTCAATAATTTGATACAGACATGCTTTCGCATCTCCAAAAATTCCAACTGATACGGGGTAGTTTTTACCAATTTCATGGGGATCGATATCAATTTGTATTAATTTTGTCGGTGGTATTGAGAAACTTACACCATCCTTATAAGAAGCAGCTGTTTCATCAGCAAACCTACAACCTACTGCTAAAATAACATCCGCTTTTGAGGTCATATTTAACCCAATCGTTGTTCCCTTAGATCCTGCAGACCAACAGTAAAGGGGATGATCGTTAGGAATTACATCTTTACCCATCATCGTGACGACAACAGCAGCGCCAATTGTTTCCGCTATTTTTTGAACTTCACTTGTAGCTTCTGCTGTAATTACGCCACCACCTATGAACAATACTGGTCGTTTCGCATTTTTTAAAAGTCCTACTGCTTGTTTAATTAACTCAGGATCACCTAAGGTTCTTCCAGTAGCTCTTCTTTCTAAGGGTTCAGGAATCTCAACTTCTATTGCTTGTGCTTGAACATCCATAGGAAGATCGATTGCCACTGGTCCTCTTCGTCCTGTTAACATTTGGTTAAAAGCTCGTTGCATAATTGTAGGAAGTTGTTCTACTGAACTTACTTGCCAGTTGCGTTTTACTATTGGTTCTAAAATTCTTGGCATATCTGAATCCCTCCCTCTTTCTATTTCTTGTAACACTCCTTTACCACGCATATGCACATGTGTATCGCCATTAATTACTAATACTGGCATAGAATCAACATATGCATCTGCTAAACCAATTGCAGTATTAATTGCGCCGGGACCTATTGAAGTAAAAACCATCAGTGGTTTTCCAGTTATCCGATAATATCCAACTGCGCAATGTACTCCACCCATTTCTTGCTTAGGCTGGATTAATTGAATTTTATCCTTATCTCGATAAAGTGCATCGGTTAAAGGTAAACATCCATGTCCCGGAATACCGAGAACATATTTTACTCCTTCTTTTATTAAATATTTTACTATAATTTCACTTCCAGTATACTTTGCCATTATAAACAGTCATATACTGTTTTATTTGAATAAATAAAATTATGAAAGGAGAATTTAAAACTTTAATAATTGGAGATGAGATTTTGTTTAAAACTTATCTCAAAAAAAAAGAAAAACTGTATTTTTTGATTAAGAAGAGCTATTTTTTATCTCCGGACTCTTTTTCAAACTCTTTTTTCAAATATTCTATGAGATTATCGGCAAATGTTTCGGTAGGGCATGCAACTCCAATGTGGTGAGTAGCATCTTCGGTGTGATCATGATGCTCGCACCCACAATCGTCAGCATGTCTTTTTTTATCGCTCATTATGATATAATAATTGAATTGTAACTTATTAAATTTTAAGATTGAATAGTATTAAAAGGGAGTTTAATAAGAGTCTTATCCCTATAACCGTGAGTAATAGCAAAACCAAAAGCTTAAACTTTTTTTGGGGGATTCGTGGGGTTAACCAATGGCCGATTTTCGTCACCACGTACGTTACAACTATCCCTTCTAAGAAAAGGAGAATTAATCCCATTGGAAATAAATCGTATAGTACGTATATTACCAATCTAAACGAGCCGATCATAATGCTTATGAAAGAAAAATTTCCTATGAAACTCTCACGTTCATGTCCTCGTTTCTCTAAAATTACGACGTTTATAGGGCTGGGTGTCCCAATTAAGCCACCAATAAAACCATATGAAAAAGCTCCCGGATATATTATGCAATTTGGTACATATTTCAAATGAGATTCTTAAAATTGCGATTCCTCAACAGGACTTTCATTATTTTTTCTTTTAATTTCCCTAAATTTAGCAATAATGAACGCGATGATAAAGATGCCAAGTGATAATTCGACAATAGGAATCGGAGCCACAACTAAAAGTAATGCTCCTATGATAACACCAAGGATACCTGGACCGAGATATTTTTTAATTAACAGTTTATCAAAACACTGTCTGTATTTAATTGTATTAAAAATTGATAGGATAGTGGTCCAAAATCCCATTAAAACGATTGCTATATGAATGCCTAAAAAAATTGCAGCTATTGGAATGAAAATTAACGAGTCACCAAATCCTAACGTTGATCCTACAAGAATGGCAAAAGCTAAAACCAGCAAAATAAAAAGGTATTCTTCCATGAGCTAACAATTCTCAAATATGAAAGATTTTTAAATAATTTTAGCAAAAATATCCTTTGCTTGTTGATAAGAAGGATTTTCAATGAAAGCTTAAGTAGATTACCATCTATTAGGTTTAACTTGCTTATTTCGTCGTTATTAGATATAAATCCTAAGAGTTTAATATTATCCTTTTTTAATTTTCTCAATAGTTTTGTTTATTTTTTATAGCTGAAATATCATAAGGTATATTTTTTGCGAAGCTTGTCATAATCGCTCCGACTTCCATGATGACGACTAACATTAGTCCGATTGGGTGTGTAAAAAGTGAATATTCTTTTATGTTTGTATGATAGAATAAATAGAAATGAACTCCTATCGCAGTAATAGTCATAAATCCTCCTTTAATACTAACTACTTCAAATTTTGTTGTAATATTTTTTTTAAAAAAATTACTCTTAGTATTCTTCATTGATGCTAACATTTTCAATCTTTTCTTGATATAATAGAAGTAGAGAATCATTATCATCACTAGAATCATATTAATTAGATATAAAACTATGAAATACGGAGAGTTTAATGTATAAAAGAAGAATAAAAAGGGTATAACTAATAAAAAAAATATTAGGAGATATAATTGAATTAGGCTATTGCTATATTCTTTGGTTTTAAGTTTCATATTAGTACGATTAGTAATTTTTTAGTTAATTCTGATAAATATTATCTATTTTTATTTAATTGTACAAATTGATAAACTCATATTCTTTGCTAAACAGAATTTTGTTTTGAAATCTCAATTTAAGAGGTATTAGTCTAGTTAAAATTTTAATTAAATCCAAGTAGTGTCTAACATCTTCTAGGTAAATTGGATAAAGGTTTGTTTCATCACATTTTGGAAAAAAAATTATTGTTTTTAATTTACCTTTTTTCTTAATTGAAAAACTTCTTATGCCTTTTAAGTCTAAGGTTATAAAATTCTCATGCACATTCATGAATGAGCAGTCCAGTTCTGAAAAATTAAGTCTCATAATTTCAGGATCTTTTTTAATCAACCTGTAGGAAGTTACAAAATATGTGGTTTTTCCCTTTCTCTGTTTGTCTATTCTATATTCAAATAGAAATATAATTATATATACACTTAAAATAATAGATCCAAAAATCGCCCTATAATTGTTTTTTTGAACAACATAAATAATTAATAATAATGTTATAGATAACGCTGCAATTGACCAAAATATTAATATATATTTTTTATTTATTAATGGTTGCTCTTCCCATAATATTTCTTCGTCATCATTTAAAATTGAGAAAATGTCCAGCGAGTCTTTCATTTACTCTCTTATCTTGTCTTTATTAAAGATATATTGTCTATTATATTTTAAATAGCTTTCTAAAGATGCTATATATCATAAATATCTTAATGTTAGAAGAGCTTTACTAAAGCACTAATGCTACTAATTTTTAATAATTAAACTTTCAAGAGTAATTTGAATTCAAATATTAAAATTCACAAATTTAGGTACTTGGATAGTTTTAAATATTAAGGTATAAAATATGGTTTAGAGATATATTTTTCTATTAAAATCATGTCTGAAGAAGAAAATAAGAATAAGTTAGAGTGCAATGATGAAGAATGTTTTATACCTACAACATCGATTGAGAGTAATTCATATTTAACTAAAAATTTCAATGAGCCTCCTATTGATAATATTGTCTCTAATCCCTTAAAAAATAACACATCAGATCTAAATGAAGAAATCAAAAATTCTTATTATTTAACTGAAAAAGAGAGTGAAGATTTAAGTGGTCTAATCTATGATGAAATACAAATTACCTTAAAAAAAGAAGAAGATATTGCTAAAGTTTTTGAATATTTCTTAGGCATTGAGAATAGAACAAAAGGAATTATCGAAAGTTTTATGCATAATTTAAGGATTGGTATAAACTCTCATAGTTTAACTCAAGCTATAAATTGTTTGATTGTAATCGTTCATGTATCTTTAAAATCGTACGATTATAAAAAATTAGTTAATGATATTAAGGTTTTTAAAAACATTTCTCGTAATAGTGCTAAAAAACACGTTTTAAGAAATATAAAAGCATTAGAAAAATCAAAAAACTTTAATTTAAATAATTGGCTTCCAGATAAAAGACATAAACCTACAAAAGAAGAAATTGATTATTGGATAATATTGCTAAAGAAATTAGGAAGTTTAAATGAAATTCGAAGAGAATTAGAAAAAGAGAAAAAATATGTTCCAGAAGCAAGTACATTATCTAAATATTTAATAAAATCAATTGAACATGAAGAATATCAAAATTACTTAAAAAAAAAAGTAAATTGGGTTGAGAGAACACCTTATAATGACCTACAAGAATTAGCAAAAAAAATTGGCAAAGAAAAGACGGAATTTGTAGGAAAATTAAAAACTCCTGAGGATCTTTATAACAAAATTCCATATCCTGATGGAGCCTTTTTGGATTGGTTATGTGGAAGATGCGATGACATTTTTAAACAAACTCCCCATCAAGTAAAAAAAGGCAGTTGGTGTGAAAAATGTGTGAAAGAAATTCAACGTATAAAAATGATAAATCCGATTGAAACTGTAAGAGAGGCGGCGAGAAAAGTTGGCTTAGAGAAGACAGGATATGAAGGAACATTTATGGCTGATGCAGAACAATATTATAAAAAGAGAGAGACACCCCCAATTCATACATATTTTTGGTGGTTATGTGGTAAATGTGGTTTCAAATGGCCAACAACACCAGATAAAGTAATTAATAGAAGACAATGGTGTCCCTACTGTTCTCAAGGATTCTATGAAAGGATTTGTAGGGGGTGTATTGAACATATCTATTCTCACTTGATGAAAAGAGAGATTCGATTTCCTCAAACTTCCTTAGATCAAGTAGTAATTTCTAGTAGTGGGATTAATGCTTTAAAAAAATATAATCCTAAATTAGTAGGTTTTAATATATCTGATATGCACTTAGATGGATTTAATCCCCTTGTGAACACTGGTTTTGAACGAAATGGTAAACAACACTATGAAAGAGTTATTGAATGGCATCCAAATGAAGGTGACTTTGAAAAGCAGATAAAGCTTGATGATTTTAGAGTGAAGTTATGTAATGATAATATTGTATTCTTGATAACTGTAGGATGGGAAATGCAAAATGGTGAATGGAAAAGGATTGAACCTGAAGAGATGCAAGATTATATAATAAAACAAATTGAGGAGAGATATAAAATAATTTTACCTGAAATTCCTAAATTTGATTATAAAGAGTTTATAAGAAATAATTTATCAAAAAACGATGAATCAAATAAGCAATCAACTAAAGATAATAAATTTCGTTATTTAACCGAGATTCAAAAAAGAGTATTGAGTGAATTTCAAAATAATGACTTATTTTTCTCAGATTTAGATAAAATGCCTCACCTAAACGATTTAAAATATATAAATTCAACAATAAGAGATTTGTATGAAAAGGAATACTTAACTAGAATCCATACAATAAATCCAAATGCGACAGGAAATAGAGAAAAACAGTATAAATATTCAATAACAAAAAAAGGACTCAAAGTTTTAGAATTGTCTTCATGAAATAGAAATTTTTAAACCTTGATGAAAAAAATTTATAAAATTTTTGCAAAGATTTTCTTTACTTCTAGATATGAAGGATTAGTATCAGATAACTCCAATAAATTGCCACCGGTTAAATTAATTCCGCTTATCTCATCATTACTTGAAATGAAACCTAATAATTGGACGTTTTTTTCTTGGAGATTCTCTACTTCTTTGATTAATGTATCCCGAAGATTCTCTGGAAATCGATTGCCCAAGATCCAAATATTTTCAAACTTAAGCTCAACTTCTTTTGCAATTTCGAGAATTCTTTTCATGGTATGAATACCCATTTTTGAGGGATCAGTTACAATCACTAAATCGGTCACATCTTGACCAGTTTTACGTGCGAAGTGTTCTAAGCCCGCAGGAGAATCTAATAACGTAATGTCGTAATTCTTGGATAAGCTGTCAATAACTTTCTTAAGCACGTCATTAATAAAACAATAACATCCACTTCCTTCCGAACGACCCATCTCTAATAGATCAAACTCATCCATTTCAATAAGACAACTAAATACATCAGATTCAATTAATTGATTCTTAGGAGTGGTTGGTGATACTTTAAATCCTTGAATCTTATCTTTTAATACTTTCATTTTTCCCCCAATAGTATCACAGAATTTTATTTCTTCACCAATCACGTCTGCCACATTCGCATCAGGATCAGAATCAATAACTAAAATATCTTTAGCTTTTTTGTTATCAATAATGTATTTTAAAAATAAGACTAAACTTGTGGTTTTCCCAACACCACCTTTTCCTGAAAATGCAACAAT
>JBHLNT010000333.1:0-3251 GCA_048941265.1 Promethearchaeota archaeon | reverse complement strand
AAGAAATCTATTGGAAAAAATGAGAGTCAATTATGTTTAGCATGTTTAACTGGGGAATATCCTTTAAGATATGCCGATAAAATCAAAGAATTGGAAGAATCAATATTAAATAGCAGACGTAAGAATTTAAAAAATAATGTACAACGAAATTTTTGAATCCAATTATTAATCTGATATGACTTTATTTCTTACAAAAATCAACAAAATTCCGATACATTTGTATTCCATATCGACTAGATTTTTCGGGGTGAAATTGAGTAGCAATGACATTATCTTTACATACAATTGAACAGAATTGAATTTCACCATATTTAGTTAATCCAAGAATGTTTTCCTCATTCTTAGGCACACCATAAAAACTATGCACAAAATAGAAATAGGAATTATTGGGTATTCCTTGGATTATAAAATGATTATCATTCTGAAACTCTACATTATTCCATCCGATTTGAGGTATCTTATCTACCCTTGATTTTTCAAATAAAATAACTTCTCCTTGTATTATATTTAATCCCTCGAATTCTCCCATTTCAAATCCTTTCGAGAATAACAAATGCAATCCTAAACATATACCAAAAAGCGGCTTTTTATCTTTAACGACCTGTTTAATAATAGTAATTAAGTTTTTTGCTTTCAAATGCATCATAGCATCTCCGAATGCACCTACACCTGGTAAAATAACTCCATCTGAATCCAATATAAATTTTGGATTGTCAGTAATCTTGGCTTCAATATTCAAGTATTTTAAACATTTATAGATACTTTTGAGATTGCCCATTTCATAATCGATTATTGCTATATCTAAAACCACTTTTTATAACCTCATTAAAATCCCTGCTTTATTACATACCTCTTTTATTAATGGAATGGGATATTCATTATAGTGAAAGATTGAAGCTGCTAAGGCAGCATCAGCTTTACCTATTTTAAAAACATCAATAATATGATTTGGATCTCCTGCTCCACCTGAAGCTATGATTGGCACGTCTAATCTTTCGCTGAAAGTTCGTGTTAATTCCAAATCGTAACCATCACGAGTTCCATCTTTGTCCATGCTCGTTAAAAGAATTTCACCACTACCTAAATCAGTCGTTTCTTCTCCCCAAAGGATGGCGTCTTTTCCGGTAGGTGTTCTGCCTCCATGTATATAAACTTCCCACCAGCAGAATCTATTATCAACTTTAATAACAATTTTATCATTAGCTAATTTGGGGGAATCAACATAAACTCTTTTAGCGTCAATGGCCGTAACAATACATTGAGAGCCGAAGATTTTAGCACCTTCAGTTATTAGCTTCGGATTTTGTACTGCGGCAGTATTTAATGAGACTTTATCAGCTCCCGCTCTCAAAATTTCTTTAATATCTTCGACGGTTCTCAAGCCCCCTCCAACAGTAAAAGGAATAAAAACTTGTTCACCAGTTCTTTCCACAAGATCAATTAAAATTTTTCTCTTATCAGACGAGGCCGTAATATCTAAAAATACTAATTCATCAGCACCCTGCTCGTCGTAAAAGGCTCCTAATTCAATAGCATCTCCTGCATCTTTAAGATTAATGAATCTTGTGCCTTTAACTACACGACCTTTAGTTACATCTAAACATGGAATTATACGTTTTGCGAGGGGCATAAAGTTTTCTTAAATTTCTCAAATTAATCCAATCTAATAATTAAAATTATCCATTTTATTTTAGATTTTCTATAATTATACAAATTACTGCAAATTTCTAAGCCGTATTTAACAAATATAATTAATATAATCTTCCGAAAAAGATTTAAAAAATAAGTATTAATTAGTTAATTACAATTTCACAGAGATTCCATTTTTAAAACAATATTCTTTAACTCCTCTAATAATTACTTAAAAAATGAGAAAATAAAAGAAAAATAGAACGGACTTTTGAAATTTTTAATCAACAATTTCAATTTCTTCTCTGTCGAGTGGCACCTCTTCTCTTTCCAGTCTTCTCATGCTAAGTGCATCATTAGGGCATGTAACAGCACATAATCCACATCCCATGCATTTATCTGCATTGATTTTAGCTAAATCATTAACAATAATAGCATTAAACTTGCATCGATCTATACAGGTCCCGCATCCCACGCATAAGTTTTCATCAACATGGGCAATATAATTTGCTTTTCCAATTGCTCTTGGATTGCCATATTTAATGATTCCAGTTAAATGTCCGCAACAGCATTCACAGCAAGAACAGATTATTGTACAGTTTTTAGCTTTATTGTCAGTATTATGAACTAGTCCAAGTTCCGAAGCTTCTTTGATAAGTTTTTTGGCTTCTTCTTTTGTAATGGCTTTAATAATCGGATCTCCAAATTCTAATTATGCTTTAGCATATGGTCCTAATAATAGGCAATTATGAATTGGATATTTGTCTTTACATTTTCTTATTCCTGCAATTTCAGTTCTGTTTCGATATGGACAAGGAACGACTGCAAAATCATTATTTTGTTCAATAATACTATATACTTCTTCGGCCGGGATTATCTCTTGTCCTGGTTCAATCTTTTCACTTACTGTGAGTATCCGGTTTCGGGGAGTCCCATCTTTAGTATTTTGCCATTTTTTATAATAGCCTTCTTCATAAACAAATTTAATACCGAGTTCAGCAAATTTCGTAGCATCCTTACTCTTATAAGTTTTTGCTATGAGAAAAGGACCATCGTGGACAAACAATGGAAATGGTAGGGCATATTGTCTCCCAAATTTTACAATAAATCCATTTTGAGTGACATCATCTAACTTTTCCATCAATTCATTTTTATCCATATTTACTTTTTTAGCGAATTTTATGAGAGAGAGGGTATTCGGAAAAAGATCAAGAACTTGGACTAACTCAGCGATTTCTGGATTATATATTAAACTTAAATATTCTAAATAAGTGTCAGTTGGGTTTCCAGCTTCATCAGTGGGAACAGAATACCAAGCATATTTAAGTTTTTCTGCAAGATTTAACAAATTTTTACGATGTTTCTCATCTACTATCATTTTTGACACATTACATTTTTTTTAAATATGATACTAGTTAAACTTTGTATTTATATCTCTCATACTATAAATTTTTTAAGTAAATGGAGTTTAATATTGATAAAAAAAGATTTTTTTGATTAATTTATGAGCAAAAATTGAAAAAGTTGACAATTTTTTGCATTAAATTTAAATATGAATTACTTGATTATTGATTCTGAGAGTATTTTTCTACGTACTGAAACTTTTAGGCTGGAAGTAACTA
>JBHLNT010000332.1:0-3260 GCA_048941265.1 Promethearchaeota archaeon | reverse complement strand
TAGATTGATTTTTTTTTATCAAAAATTCAGCAATTTCCCAATCATAATAATCATCAATATCTATACTTCGTTCCTTAGGCATTATATATGCTAAACAATTTTCTCCAATAATTTTTTTTTGTTTCATAATTAAATTATAACTGCTAATATAGATCGCTGCTCCGTTTCTCGCGTAAAATATTGGTTTTTCTTGTCTTCTCATAATTTCTTTATCCATTTTGATAAAGTGTTCTATATAATTAACATTTAGCTTCATAATAGAGTAAGGATTGAAATTATGCGGTGCTTGTATAACACTCACCAATGAATCAGCTTCTGGATTATTGATGATTAATTTAATCGAATTATCAATATCTATTCCGGTTCTTAGGGGTGAAGTAGGTTGTAAAGTTATTATATAATCAGGTTTATATCCCTCTTTTTCTCTTAGAAATTGCATTGCATGTATTAACACATCTATAGATTTAACTTCATCATTAGCTAATTCTGCGGGTCTTATAAAAGGTACTTCCATATTCTGATTTATTGAAAAATTTATTATTTCTTCATCTTCGGAAGATACTATACATCGATTCATTAATTTTGAAGCTTTTGCCGCCTGAAATGTATAATGGATTAAAGGTCGTCCTGCTAAACTCTTAATATTCTTTCTTGGAAGCCCTTTTGAACCCCCCCTAGCGGTAATAATTCCTAAAAAAATTTTGTTTTTTGAGTCCATTTTAATTATATATGTAAGATTTTACGAGAGAAAAATCTTTTTTGAATATTTACCTTAATTTCTGCTAAAACATTAGCTATTTGTTTTCCAGCATACCCATTGCCATAGATATTCTCAGATTCATATTTACCGTGTTCTATTTGTTTTTCAATTGTTTTTTTAATTTCATCGGCATTATATCCCGTATCTAACACATTTTTTCCTCGGGCTCTGTCGTTTTGACGAGTACCAATGTTAACTGCAGGAGTACCGATAAAAGCTCCTTCTCGGATGCCACTACTAGAATTTCCAATAAGACACAATGTTTTATCCATTAACCAAACATAATCCTCCAAAGGGATATTTTTGAAAAATCGAAAATTCTTATCTTTATGTTGCTCCCTAAATATTCTTATCCCTGAAGCAACATCATCACTCCCCGCGTCAACATTGGGCCATAACATAATAACGGGTAATTTGCGTTCCTCAGAAACTTCTTTAACCGCTTTCAAGGTTTTAGATATTTGTTTTTTACCCTCTCCGTATTCGGTTGTGACTGGATGTTGAGAAACCAATAGAAATTCGTTATCTATTGAAAATTTATCTCCTACTCCTTCTGATCTAATATATTTATTTATGTCTATTATATCTGGAGAATTTTCAAGAATATCTTTTACTGCATCAATTCTGGGACAACCAAAATTAAAAACATATTTCTCATCTTCTCCCATTTGAAGAATTCTTTCTTTGGCGAGTTCATTTGCTGGAAAATGCACATGTGCTAACTTGGTAATGGCATGTCGAATACTTTCATCAATACTCCCTGAAACTTCGCCACCCATCGTATGTGCTATTGGTACATTATTATAAGCAGATGCTATAACTGCTGCCAACATTTCAAATCTATCACCAACTACTAATGTGAAATCTGGTTTATATTTCATAATTGCGCTAGAAAGCTCCAATATACCTAAGCCTGTAGACTTAGCCATTGTTTCAGGAGTTTCTCCTTCTATAATCATGTATAATTTATCATTTACTTCAAATCCATCCGTTTCTATTAATTTAACTACTTCACCGTATTTATCTAATAAAGCTGATGCTCCTACCGTTAAAATTAATTCTAATTTCTCTGATTCTTTAATGTGGTGCATTACAGTTTTAAGACTCGAATAATTAGCCCTACTTCCTAAAAATACGAAAATTTTCCTTTTAGACATTTATAATTTCCAAATTTATTCGATATTATTAAATAAAATCTTTTCATTCTTTAGAATTTTCTTAAGAACAGTTTTACCTATAACTTTTTTATAAAAATCAGCTCTAATACCATCTCCCGGTTTTTTAAAAGCTAAATCACTTTCTTCGATGATTTTACCTTTTTCCAGATCTTTGATTGCAACAATACTTTTTTCAAAAGTAATTTTCATGTCTTTATATTTTTTAATTTCATTTTTATCAACATTATTTTTCATTACTGTAGATAAAAATTCAATACCTTGCACATAATTTAACATTTCCTCTGGTTCTAAAGAAAATTGTGCATCAGCACCATACATTTTTTTTGAAAGTGTAAAATGTTTTTCAAATACTTTAGCACCAGACATTAAGGCACCTAAGGAAGAAACATTATTTAAAGTATGGTCTGAGTAGCCGATAATTAAATTCGGATATTTACTAATCATCTCATTTATTATATTTAATCCCACGTTTTCGGGAGTGCAAGGATATTGAGAGGAACACTGAAATAAAACTAAAATTGTTTGCTTTAAAGAGTTAACGGCATTTCGAATTTCTTCCCAATTAGACATGCCAGTTGAGAGTAAAACTGGCTTTCCTTTTGTATCAATATACTCTAATAAAGGTAAATTAGTAGTCTCACCCGACGCGATTTTAAATGCATCAACTTCAATTTCTTCTAAAATATCAACAGCTTTATGTGAAAAAGGTGATACAAGAAAATATAACCCTAAATTGTGAGCATAATCTTTTAATGTTTTCCACTCTAAATTTGAGAAGGCGATTCTATTAAAATAATCAAATCTCTCTTCCAACTTAAAGTATGGAGGTTTGGGGGCGTCTGGTAAAGTTTCTTCATCTGAAATATGTAATTGAAATTTTACAGCATTCACTCCAGCTTTTTTTGCTTCTTCAATTAATCTAATAGCATTCCCTAAACTACCATCATGATTTAAGCCAATTTCAGCAATAATAAAAAATGCAGATTCTTTTATCGATTCTTTTATTAATTTCAAAATACTTTTGCTCTTGGTAATTTTTTTATTATTTAATTTTAAATATAAATTTAGATTTGAAATTTATTAAGTTAAAATGCAGAAAATAAATTTTATTTTTCAATCTATTATTTGATAATTTGATAAATGTCGAATTTCTACTATTAATTACCTAAAAATATTCTATAATATTAATTTAAATAATAGCTATCTTAAAAAAATTTAGATTTTCGTCATATTACTAAAACTTTTTTATTATTATTATAATTAAGATGTTGTTTAATATTATTTAAAACCAAAAAAGATTTAATTGATTTAAAAAAAACTAT
>JBHLNT010000331.1:0-3276 GCA_048941265.1 Promethearchaeota archaeon | reverse complement strand
CCGGTTGGTGCTGGGATGGTCATCTCGCTAAAATGGCAGGATATGCAGGGCATGATTATAAAGAGATGCTTCAGTTTATTTTAAAAGCAACTGAAGAGCGTTTAGGGGTATTTAAGGAAAATTAAACAATCGTTTTAACTTATAAAGAAATTTATTTTTATTTTTTTTTCCCCCTCAATTATATTATTAGAACTGTTATCTCGGGACTCCAATCTTCAAGTTCCTATTTCAAAGAATCTCCTTTATAGCTATTAAGATTCAGAAAAGAAAATACTGAAATTAAAAACGATTATCACATAATCTAATTGGTAAAATAATAAGCTTTTTTAGACAATGAACAAAATAGTTTAAATTATAGTCTTATTAGATTTATATATATTATAAAATAAATTTAAAATTTTGAACGATTGTTGCTATGAAAATTCCTCGATGCATGAGTACTCAACATCCGGATAATGTGAATGCTCCTTTTTTTTCAGAAAGTTCAGAAATAGGAGGAGAAGAAGAAATTATAGAAGCTTATTATGCATTTTCACACATCGGATGCGATGAGCAAATGTGGGATTGCGAGGGCAAAGAAATTGATAATTATGTTATTAAGAAATTACTTACAAAATATAAACCATTTTTTGATGAAAATAGATTAGGTTCAGAAATATTTTTGACATTTAGAGTGCCAAATCCTACCATTGAAAAAGCCGAGGCAAAAATTTTAATTGAGACTTTAGAAAGCATTCCAAGATCGTTTGATGCATCCAATTCCATATATAAAGATGATATAGCGCCAATTTTCGAAGTAATTTTACCAATGACCACTTCATTTAGTTGTATTGATAGAGTTTACAGGTATTATAAGAATTTTGTAGCCGGAAAGCAAAATGAAGTGTTTAGAAATGGAGATATAACTATTGCAGATTGGATTGGGAAATTTTCTCCTGAAAAAATTAATGTAATTCCATTAGTTGAAAATATGGAAAGTATTCTTAATGCTCATAATATTTTAAAGATGTATCTGCAAGATAAAGAAGTAGAATATCAAAGAATTTTTTTTGCTCGCTCGGATCCTGCATTAAATTATGGATTGGTTTCAGCTGTATTAATAAATAAAATCGCGCTTCAAAACATATTTGCATTATCGGATGAGATCAACTTACCAATTTTTCCCATTATAGGAGTTGGTTCTGCGCCTTTTAGAGGAAATCTAACTCCTAGAACGGCAGAAAGAGTTTTAAAAGAATATCCCAGCGTCCAAACCTATACTATTCAATCTGCGTTTAAATATGATTATTCTATGGGAGATATCCGAAACGCTATAGATACATTACGGCAAAGAAAAATGAAACGGCCTCAATTAATTGAAAGTGAAAAGTGTCTGAAAATTATTCAAAAATACACCAAAGAATACAATAAGCAAATTATCATTTTAGCTCCAATTATAAATAAAGTATCTAAATTTTTTCCGAAAAGGCGAAAAAGAAAATTACATATTGGTTTATTTGGATATTCACGAAGTATGGGTGAAAGTATAATATTACCGAGAGCAATTACTTTCACGGGAGCTCTTTATTCACTAGGAATACCTCCGGAAATTTTGGGTTTAAATGCATTGGATATTAACGATCTAGATATCATTAAAAATTATTATATTAATTTCGAAGAAGATTTAAAAGATGCTTTAAAATACTATAATCCCGAGCCTGGATTTTTAATAAAAGATATCGATGAAAAAATAAAAGAACTCTCTCTAGATTTTCAACAAAATGAAGAACATAAAAAAATAACAGATGATATCACAACATCAGTAAAAAAAATGAAAGTTATTGATTTATCAGAACAAATTGTCATGGCAGCAAATATAAGGAAATTCTTAGGTTAGATTATAAGATTGAAAACTGAAATTAATATACCATAGTCGTAGATAATTAATCTGAATCCTTTTGAATAATTTTTCTCTCTTGTTCAATTTTTTCTCTTAATGAATCAATATCTTTTTTTTTAAGCTCTAGCTCAAGATTAAGTTGGGCGCAATCTTGTTCAAGAGACTCAATTTCTTTCAAAATTCTTTTTGATTCTTGTTCTAAGATTTCTGTATCATATAAGGTTTTATAATTTTTAATCTGTTCTAATTTAGATGATAATATATTTTGCAGATTTTTGAATTCTTCTTCTTTTACGCCCAATTCTTGAATTTTCAATTCGATTTTGTCCATATCTATTAAATTTTCAATTCTATGAATGTAGCGCCTTATTGATTGCAATTTTAAATCTTGATCTTGTTCTTTTTTAAAAAATAAAGCTAAATTGCTATCTTCTCCAAGTTTCAAAATACTAATAGATATATCATCAGTTTCAAAGATTAGTTTATTATAATCATCTAATTTTATATTGCATACATCATATATTTTTCGAAAATGATTTAATAACCCTGCTAAATTTTCCCCTAATTTTGGTATATTAATATCTTGTTCAAAAGTAGTTTGAAAAATTGTTCCATTATTATAAAACATAGCCACATGAAGAACTTCTGGTAAAGCATTTTTAATTCGTTGAACATTTTTAAAAACCATTCTTTATCACATATTCTCTTTTTATTTAATTATCACATTTTTTAGCTTAGTGTTAACATTATTGATTTTTATTCTGATTTTATAAGGTGCGAATTTATTTACCAAGTAAAATAAAAGGATTATTATTAAAATAGCAATGGACATAAATAGTCCAAAAACGAATTCGTATAACAATATTAAAATTATCGAAACAATTGCCAACTGATAAACAGTCGTAATAAAACCGAGTTTAAAGAATTGTTTAAAACCTACAGGGCGTTTATTTTGCTCAGCAATATTCATTACAAGAATATTATCTCCTAAAGGGGTTAGATTATCTCCCCAATTTGCTCCGATGGCAAGGCTATAGAAGTATAAATTTTTATTCTCATAATTTCCATTCTTTGACATAGTTCCAATTACGGGAATTAATACTTTAGTAATTGGAATATTATCAATTGAACTACTAAGAAAAGCGGAAAACCATAATATAATCAGTATTTGGATTAAAAAATTATCTCCAGCTATAGTTAAAAGTAGCATACCTAATAATTCTGTAACTCCAATAACTTCAAGAGCACCTGCAATAATAAAAATACCAAGAAGATAAAATATTAATTCAAAATCGATTTTTTTGATAATTTCTTTTGGTTCTAATTTGCTTATTATAATCAATATCAAAGAGAGAGTAAGGGCAATCATATCTGGAGAAATTATATAAGAGGGAATG
>JBHLNT010000012.1:0-53478 GCA_048941265.1 Promethearchaeota archaeon | reverse complement strand
GTCTATTTAATGATGATGCTCTCATATCTTCAAGTGTTCGAGTTATTCTTTCAGTGAATATATTTTGTACATCTGGTATTTCAGGACGAAGTTTAGGAAGTAATTTGACCAATGTTCGGAAGTATCCCTTTCTGGAAGCATATTTGTAATCATCAACAGTCATTATTTCGGATTCGACCAATTGAAAAGGTGAATCTTCAGGAAGATCTTTTCCTGGAATTTTTATGATGCATGGTTCCGTAATAACAGTAAATAATGGATCAAATAAAGTCGGCTCGAAAAATGCAGCATCTTGTTGAAATGTCTTAAATAATTTTTCATAAGCCATCATCATTTTCTTATTATCTGTCATAAACTCCATTTGGGTAATGCTCGCAAAACTCCAAGCAAACTCATTCTCAGAAAAAATGACAGGAACTCTATCAGGAATCTTAAGATTTGTCGTGGTTTCAATTCTTTCTTTTCTTTGTTTATACAATTCTTCTGGTTCCATATTTATGATGAAACCCACCTCTTGCATTGTTCTACACCTTCAATCACATCTTTAACAGCAGCATCTGCCCCGGCAAAATTCGCTACTTCCTTATTGACTCCACCACCACCTAAAATAATTTTTACTTTATCTCTTAAACCTGCCTTCTTTAAAGCTTCCACAGTTTCTTTTAGATAATCCCAACCAACTGAAATTACACAACTTATTCCTAAAATGTCAGGTTTAACTTCATTAACTTTATCAACAAATTTTTCTGGCGGGACATCAACGCCTAAATCATATACTTCAAAACCATTGCCTTTTAATGTCCCTATTACAATATTTTTTCCTAAGTCATGAACATCTCCCTTAATGGTTCCTATCAAGATTTTACCAAGTTTTTGTCCCTCTTTTTCATTTCCTATTAGATTGGGTTTTAAAATTTCCATTACTTCTTTAAAGATCTCTCCAGACATAACCAACTCAGATAAAAAATATTCCTTTTTGCTGAAAAGATCCCCAATTTTAATCAATGCATTTCTACAGGTTTCAGCTATAATAAATACATCCTCTCCCAATTCAATTTTTTCGTTTACTAATTTTAAAACATCATCTTCTCGCAAATCTACGAATGATTCAAATAACTCTTTATCCATTACGGTTTACACGGCGGAATAATAGTTTTTTGTAGTTTAAAATTAATACTACGTTGTTTAGATAAAACATTTCTGGTTTTAAAACATTCACTTTAATGAAGAAGTTTATTATTTTTAGTAAAAAACTATTAATTTTAATCAATATTAATAAGAATTACTTTTCTAACTACTGCTGAAATTTTGGGAGATAAATTGAATCATAAAAATGACTGGGAAAATCCAGCCATTATAGGACAAAATAAGGAACCAGCTCATAATACATTAATCCCTTTCGATGATTTAGACTCTGCATTAAAAAGCAATGAAGATTCTAAATATTATCAATCATTAAATGGGAATTGGAAATTTAATTGGGTCAAAAAGCCTTCGGATAGACCTATTAATTTTTATGAAATTGATTTTGATGATGCTAATTGGGATAACATAGATGTCCCGAGTAATTGGCAAATGCGGGGTTATGATATTCCAATATATACTGACATTAAGTATCCGTATAGTATTAATACAAGAGAAATTCCAAGTATCGATCATGAGAATAATCCCGTAGGTTCATATAGAAAATACTTTAATATCTCCGAACTTTGGAGGAATCGAGAAATTTTTGTCCATTTTGCAGGAGTAAAATCTGCTTTTTATCTATGGATAAATGGAAAGAAAGTTGGTTATAGCCAAGGAAGTATGACTCCTGCAGAGTTCAATATCACAGAATATGTGAAAAAAGAACAAAATATCCTGGCAGTTGAAGTTTATAGATGGTCTGATGGCTCTTATTTGGAAGATCAGGATATGTGGAGATTTAGTGGTATTTTCCGAGATGTTTACCTATTTTCAACACCAAAATTTCATATACAGGATTTTTTTGCTCGATGTGAACTTGATGATCTTTATAAAGATGCAACTTTAAAAGTGAGATTAAAACTTCGAAATTACGACAAAGAAAGAGCAGATCAACTTAAAGTAGAAATTATTTTATTAGATAGAGAAGCTCAGTTCATAGGTTCTGATATTCTAATGGAAAAAATTATAGATGTTGAACGAAATGGAGAAGTAATTGTTGAATTACGAGCTGATGTCGAAAATCCAAAAAAATGGTCTGCCGAAACTCCATATCTTTATGATTTAATTATTCAACTGAAGGATATCAATGATAATGTGATTGAAGTTGAACATTGTAAATTCGGATTTAGAGGTATCGAAATCAAAGCCGATGGCGGATTATATATTAATGGAAAGTCGATATTGCTAAAGGGTGTGAATAGACATGAACATGATCCAGATCATGGACGTGCTATTCCATTTAGTAGAATGCTTGAAGATATTAAGATCATCAAACAAAACAACATTAACGCCATTCGGACAAGTCATTACCCAAATCATCCGAGATTTTATGAACTCTGTGATCAGTATGGGCTTTATATTTTAGATGAGTGTAATTTGGAATCTCATGGATTAAGAGATATTTTACCAGATAGTAATCCATTATGGACAGAAGCTTGTATAGATCGTATGGTTAGGATGGTTGAAAGAGACAAGAATCATCCTTGTGTAATTATATGGTCCCTTGGTAATGAGGCGGGATTCGGTGAAATATTCAAAGAAATGAAAAAATCTGCATTTAAAATTGATCCTTCACGACCAATTCATTATGAGGGAGATTATAAACTGGAAATAACAGATATAATAAGTTATATGTATTATACGCCCCAATGGCTTAAGAGTAGAGCAAGAAGGAATTTGAAAAATGGTGAAAATAGACCGATTCTTTTATGCGAATATGCTCATGCTATGGGAAATAGTCTAGGAAACTTTCAAAAATTCATGGATGTATTTGAAAAATATGAAAATTGTATAGGGGGATTTATTTGGGATTTTGTTGACCAAGGACTTCGCAAGACGTCCGACAATGGAAAAGAGTTCTGGGCATATGGAGGAGATTTTGGAGATGAACCCAATGATAAGAATTTCTGTATTAATGGAATTGTAATGCCTGATCGTAGACCTAATCCAGCGCTTTATGAAGTAAAGAAAGTGTATCAAAATATTAAAATATATCCTGTCGATTTAATTAAAGGAAAAGTTGATATTCATAATAAATATCAATTTATACTGCTCGATTTTGTGGATTTAATTTGGGAAATAACAGCAAATGGTATTACCTTACAAGAAGGGAAATTAGAAAGTCATAAAATCGAGCCCGAAAAATCAAAATTAGTCTATATTCCTTTTGAAATTCCTGAAATTAGGCAAAATACCGAATATTTTCTAAAAATATCATCAATTCTTTCTAAAGAGAATCCTTGGGCAGAAAAAGGATATATCATCGCATGGGATCAATTTAAGATTCCATTTGAAATACCAAAAGCATCTGATGAAGATATTCAAAAATACAATTCAATTAATATGGTGGAAGCAACAGATTTCATAAAATTAGAAGGAAACGAATTTAAATTATTAATAGGAAAAGCCACTGGAGCTATTGAATCATTTATACATAATGGAATTGAATTGATTTCAGGACCGCTTATTCCTAATTTCTGGAGAGCCCCAACTGATAATGATTTGGGAGAACTTGACGAAGACTTACAAGAATTTGATGAGAATGCTACTAGAATAGATTTCAGTTGGAAAAATGCGAGTGAAATGAGAAAAATATTAAATATAGCCATAGAGGATTTAAAACCGCAAATTAAAAGAATTATATTTAAATTTAAAGTACCTAATAGTGAGAAATATCTCGAAACAATTTATACGATCTATGGAAGTGGAGATATTTTTATTGAGAATAATTTTACCCCAAATAAAGATATGATTCGTTTTGGTATGCAGATGAAAATCCCCCGTGAATTTGATGTAATGACGTGGTATGGTAAAGGACCACATGAAACGATGTTAGATAGAAACACTGGTGCTGCAATTAATATATATTCTGGTCTAGTAGAAGATTTAATTCATCCTTACATAAGACCACAAGAGAATGCCAATCGAACCGATGTTCGATGGGCGGCTTTAACTAATAAAGATGGGAATGGTCTTTTGATTTCAGATATAGGAGGGACATTGCTTAATGTGAGTGCATGGCCTTATTCTATGGAAGATTTAGAAAAAGCTATACATAACCATGAATTACCGCATCGAGAATATATAACATTAAATATTGATTATAAACAACGAGGAGTAGGTGGAGATCTTCCTGGTGTTGCTTTGATTCATAGTGGATTTAGATTAAAAGGGAATAAAACATATAGTTATTGTTTTAGGCTAAGAGCATATTGTAAAGTTTTGGGAAGTTTTACTTCAGTGGCTTTTAAAGTACCTCCTAAGATTTAAAAATCTTTAATAGAAGAAAAAGTAGAATCTTAAGAATTTAAAATACAATTTCAAAAGTTATAAAACCTGAGTATGCTATACGAAGTCTTTAATGTAGATTTACCAAGACTTGGACCCGGAGATAATGAATCTACAAGAAAAGCATTTTCATTTCTGATAGATTTACCCTCTAATCCATACATTTTAGATGTTGGATGCGGTACTGGTATGCAGACATTGGAACTGGCAAGATTAACAAACGGTAAAATTTTAGCATTAGATAATCATCAACCTTATCTCGATAAGTTAGAGGACCAAATAAAAATTCATAACTTATCTTATAAAATAAAAACAAAATATCAATCTATGTTTGAAATGAAATTCAATACTAATACTTTCGATGTTATATGGTCAGAAGGTGCAGCATATATCTATGGATTTGAAAAAGCATTAATGGATTGGCAATTTTTTCTCAAAGAAAATGGATATTTAGTATTTTCGGAATTATGTTGGTTTAAAGAAAATATCCCAGAAGAATTAGATGATTTTTTTAAAGTTTATCCAGCTATGAAAAAGGTGGAGGAAAATATAAAAGTAATAGCTTCTCAAGGATTAAACCTTATATCTTATTTTAAACTTCCTGAATCTAGTTGGTGGAATAATTATTACATTCCTTTAGAGAAACGAATTGATAATTTACGCAAGAAATATCAAAATGATGAAGAGAACCTTAATTTGCTTGATGAATTTTATTCAGAAATTGAAATATTTCGGAAATATTCTGATTACTATGGGTATGTGTTCTTTATCATGAAACTGAGATAAATTTTATTTAGAATAAAAATAAAATGTTCTTATACTGTTTTGGCTTTTTTACCTTTTTATTCTCATTCCAAATAAAACACGTAAGAGAGGTATACGACTAACAATTAACACCAAACCAATTGTTATTCCAAAGGCTATAGGAAGAACCAATAGATATTTAAGAAATACTGAGATATCTAATTGAATGATATAATAATCGACCATGATAATGATGGCTTGATGGAATATATAGAAAGGCAGTACTAATTCATTTAGGACTTTTAAATGTTTGCTGTTATTATTCAGATACTTGCTTGCAAATCCTAATATAGTAACTAACCAACAAAAACCGCTTAATGGCAAAAAGACAACAAATAAAATTATTAATATAATGTTTGTTGAGAGGTTAAGATATACGATGATTCCTATAATGCTTGAAATCGTTCCTGTAATAAGAGTTAAGAAACTATTTTTCTCCAAGGCCTTCTTAAACAGATCATTCGATGCAAAAATATATCCGTATATGAAGATACACAGATAAACTAAAACACTCCATCCTGCTGGTTGAATAAATGGAAGGAAGATAATCCCTACAATTTCTAATATAATCATAGGTATTACAAATATTAAAATTCCTCCCTTTTTTGTACTGAAATTCGCTATGTTTGAAAGTATTTCAGCTATGTTTTCTTTTCTCAAATACATAAAAAATTTCAGACATACAACTGAGAAAACAAATAAAAATAGTAAATACCATAAATAAATTCCCGTTAATGGAAAAAATCCCCCCCAACCATATAATCCGCGAGTAAAATAATTAAGAAAGTAGAATTCTAAGAAGTTGCCTTTGAATGCAGGAAGCCAATCATTACCAAATAAAGCTTCATAATATACTTGTAGTGATAAGACTGTACAAATTCCAAAAATATAAGGGATCATTAGCCGTTTTGATCTTTCTTTAATAAGTTCAGTCGGTGTTCTCTTTCCTAAAGCATAATACGAGCTCATTCCAGAAAGTAGGAAAAATAAAGGCATAATCCAAGATGCCGTAAATATTATGAATATTGTAAATCCAATATGGGTTTCAGTATTCTTTATTTCCCAAGGAATACCATCAAAAGCCCTCGCACTATGAAAAAAGAAGATCATAAGGGTTGCGAATATCCTTAACCAGTCAAGATCATTTCTTCTTTCTAATTTAATAGGATGAGTAATACCCATTTTTATTTTCATTTTTAGTTATTGTTTAATACTTATAAAGAAAAAGTTTTATTTCACTAAAAAAGTAAAACGAGGTTAGAATAAAAAAAGATTCAGAGACCAATTTTTAGTCTTAAATTAAGAATACTAAATAAAAAAAATTTAAATAGGGTTTAAATTAAGATACTGCGGTTTTTCGTTGAAATAATAGCACCCCAATTATCGTAAAAGCGATTCCTGTTCCTATGAGAAACATTATATCCATCCCAATTGCTTCCCAGCTTGTTAGTCCGCTTGTCATAACTAATCGCATAGCATGATTGGCGTAAGTTGTAGGGATATATTCTCCCAAAGGAATATTTACTCCATAGGTAAAAACTCCACCTAGAAATTGTAATGGTAAAATAATCAACCAAACTAATCCTATTGACGATGATGATTTCATAAAAGAAGCAAGTATTAAACCAATTCCTAAACATGTAAAGCTAAATAACATGGGAATTAAGAATAGCAAGAGTAAATTAGTATCGGGATGGACATAAACTCCGAATACTTGAGTTGATATAATAAGCATTACAATAATTTGAAATGCAGCCACTACCAACTGAGAGAGCATACCAGATAAAATGATATCTCTTCTTGAAACTGGTGTCGTAGTTAATCGTTTCAAAGTTCCTTTTTCATTTTCTTCTGCAAAATGAGACGCTAATTGATTTACACACACTAAGACTCCTGCTATAATGAATCCTGGAGCCATATAGTCAATAACTTCTAAATCAACAGAATTTGTTGCTTGTTTACTATTAATATCTGCCTTAGTAATATTATTGTATTTGGAAATAATTTCATCTACAATTTGAGAAATGATTGAGCCAATTACACTTTCAACTATTTCATCTGGAATAGTTTTTATTTCCACTTTAGGAGCTGTATTTTCATACCCAGTTATATTGAAAATTGCTTCAGAAAAGTACATATCAATCTCAATTATCGCATCAATCCTCTGATATTTTAATTCCTCTTTCGCCTCTTTATGATTAAGATCTTCATTGATTATAATTGTATCTTCAAAATCATCTTCTAAAACATCTTCTAATATATATGAAGCGTCTGCTACAGGATTCTCTGCGGACGGAACACCATCATCATCGTCGTTAAAAATTACAATCTCGTATGTGTTTGTTTCAGCTTCTCCAAATGCTACAGCAAATATAACAATAAAAAATAAAGGATATCCGATAATCCAAGCTAAAGCTATCCTATCTCGAAACATAGTTTTTAAATTTTTAACAGTTAGATACCATAAACGTGGATATCTAAAGTTTAGTATGGACTTTTTAAGTTTATTTCTTGGTTTAATCTTCGCCACTAATCCCTCAACCTCCTTCCAGTTAAATCAATGAATACATCTTCTAATGTATTTTTCCTAATTGAAATGTCTAACATTTTAACCTGAACCACATCCAAAATCTCAGAGATTCGTCGCAATCCATCCAAACCATTCAATAAAATTCTACTTTTTCCCACTTTTTTAACCCATCTAATAAAATCCAATTTTTCAAGTCTTAAAATAATATCATCTCGATTTTCTCTGTCTTTTTCTTTTACTTTAAATTCAATAATATCACCTTCCCCTAATTTCCCTTTCAATTCTTTTGGAGTCCCTTGAGCGATGATTTTACCATAATCAATAATCACTAATTCATCTGAAAGATCGTCGGCTTCTTCCATATTGTGTGTTGTTAAAATAATTGTACAGTTTCTCTTTTGAAAAGCTCTAATGAAATCCCATACTACCCTACGAGATTGTGGATCAAGTCCAGCAGATGGCTCATCAAAAAAAATAACTTCCGGATCATGAATTACTGCCATTAAGACATTAACCCTACGTTTCATACCACCAGAATAAGTTTTAACTTTTGAGTCTGCACGCTCTAATAGATTCATTTGACCAAGTAAATCATCTGCCTTTTCTTGGTAATCTGTCCGTGTCATTCCATGCATTTGGGCTATTAATTGGATGTTCTCTCTGGCAGTCAATCTATCATAAAGAACTAATTCCTGGGGACAGACTCCTATATGCTCCTTAATTTTTTTTGCTTCCTTTAAAATATCATATCCTAAAACGGAAGCAGTTCCACTAGTTGGTTTCAGAACAGTTGATAACATTGAGATTGATGTCGTTTTTCCAGCACCATTAGGACCTAAAAATCCAAATAATGAACCTTTCGGAATTTCTAAATCTATGCCATCAACAGCATGTATATCTCCAAAATATTTTTTTAAGTTATTTGATTCGATTGCAATCTCCATGGTGTTCACTCAATTTATTATTAAAATCAAAATTTATGAATAAATTGATTGAATTAATATTTTAATTTTATGTCCAAATTTTGCAAACAAATTTTATAGAAAATAGGAGGAATTTTAAATTTTGTTATCCCAAATAATTTTATGGAGAGTGTTAAAAAACCTCAAACAGTGGAACTTCCAGCTCTTGATTTTTTTAAAATAAACATTTTAAGCTTTATAGTTCCTTTATATGTATGTTTAGGGCTATTCTTATTATTCGAATATTTCATTGTAATTGGATTTTCAATTCCGCTAATATTACATTTGTTATTATTACCAGGAGTTTTTTTATTTTTATATTATGTTTATTTAATGATTCTTATTGAGTTTGCCGCATTTTGGGCTAGTAGATGGTATAAAAAATCACCACCTAGAGAAGGTGTCTTCCAGAGAGTATTAGATAATATAAATAGTGAGGAGGGCCGAATGATGAAGTATTATCATAAACGAGGATTTATAATTAAATATCCTATGTGGTTAACCTCTAAATCGGTTTTTCCGTGGTTAATTAACAGAACACTTAGAAAAATTGGTCATAATAAAATAGGAAAAAATGTAATTTATTGCGACGGATACGTAGGATTAGAATTTACGGATTTGGGAGATGATGTATTTATTTATCCAACTACAGCATTATCCAGTCATGCAGTTAATACCATTTTTGGAAAAATTACTATGCTTGAAATAAAATTGAATAAAAAAACCACCCTTTATCCTGGAATCATTGCTGGTCCTGGCGTGTTAACTAAGGAAAGTAATGTAATTTTTCCAAATACAGTTCTACATAAAAGTTGGCGAGGAAAACCTGATAAATTTTATTATCAAGGAAGTCCCGGGAAACCGATAGAAATACACCATATAGAAAATTAGATTAAAAAATAATGCTGATTTTTTTTAAAGAATTAAATTCAATTTTAAGTAAATTAACTTAAAAAGGTAAAAGAATAGTGAATAATAATAAATTTGATTGTATCATAGTGGGTGGCGGGGCTACAGGAGCAGGAATCGCCAGAGATCTCAGCCTCAGAGGATTAAAGATTCTACTATTAGAAAAAAATGATTTGAGCGAAGGTACAACAGGACGTTGTCATGGTATGCTTCATTCAGGGGCCAGATATGTATATAAAGATAAGGAAGCGGCTTCTGAATGTGCGATTGAAAATGAGATTATTTTAAAAATTGCGCCCCATATTACTGAAGCTTGCGGTGGTTATTTTATGGGATTAACTGAAGATGATGTAGAATATGGAGATATTTTTATTAAAAAATGTAAGGAAGCTGGGGTTTGGTGTCAAGAAGTAGAACCTGAAGATTTTTTACAAGAAGAACCTAACTGTAATCCTGAAACTAGAAGAGTTTTTCAGGTTAAAGATGGATATATTGATCCATTTTTATTAACTATATATAATGCTTTAGATGCTAAGCTGCATGGTGCCTTGATTAAAACATATTGTAAAGCAACTAAGTTAATAGTAATGGATAAAGAAATCGTCGGAATAGAATTTTACGACCAATTAAAAAAGAGTAAAGAAAGAATTTTCGCTAATATAGTAGTGAATGCTACGGGTCCATGGTCTTCTTATTTAGAGAAAGATTTAAAACTAGAGAATCCATTAGAAATAGCTCCTACAATGGGAACTTTAATTGTAATCAAAGATCGATTAGTCAATCGTTTAATCAACCGTTTAAGACCTCCCAGTGATGGGGATATTTTTGTACCTAGCCATCAATCAGTTATATTAGGAACAACATCTAAACTTGTAGATTATAGGCAACTTGACAATTTAATTGCGGATCGAAATGAGTTGGAATATATTCTTGATTTGGGACAAGAATTAATTCCAACTATTAGGAAACATCGTATAATACGTTATTATTCAGGAGCAAGACCTTTAATAGCAAGTGGTGGTCCACTTAGGGAAGCATCACGTAAGTTCGACATAATTGATTATGAGGAAGAGGGATATATGGGTTTTATTACAATATTTGGAGGTAAATTAACTACTTATCGTTTAATGGCAGAAAAAATTTCTAATATAGTTTGCGAGAAACTTGGAATAAAATCTAATTGTAAAACTTCAGAATTACCCTTACCTGGAGGGGACCAAAAAGTTCCAATTAATATTTTTCAGAGTGAACTTCATGTTGATAAAAAAACTGCTTCTGATATGCAATATAAGTGGGGCACCTTTTATAAAGAGATTTTTGAGTTATGTGATTCCTGCTTGAATTCATTTTCAACTCAAAATGCTCCAAGAACAATCTGTGAATGCGAAAATATTACCGAACCAGAATTGCTATGGGTTTATCAGAATCTCGATACTAAGGTTATCGATGATTATCGCCGTAGGACAAGACAGGGAATGGGGCCTTGTCAAGGTCAATTTTGTTATTATAAAATTGCTAATCTAGAAGCGAAATGGACCAAAAAGTCTCATCCCCAAATTATGTCAGAATTGAAATCAGCACTTTTAAAGCGTTGGAAAACAGAGGTATCGGGTGATAATTTATTAAAGCGTCAAATAAAACTTTCAAAATATATTTATTTACTTGGAGGGCATCTTGAATGAATAATATCTCAAAAAAAGTTGAAGTTGTTATCATAGGTGGAGGGTTTGCTGGGATGAATGCTGCTTGCCTTCTAAGTAAAAAAGAAATTAGGTGTGAAATTTATACAAGTGGATTCGGAGCATCAAATTTATGGGTTGGAACTATTGATTTCTTGAAAAGCTATATAAATGATTTAGAAGAAGCATTTAATCAATTCATAAATGAAAATCCGAATCATCCATATAAATATTTGGATTTCAATGAAGTAGATGAATCCATTTCAAATTTCTCTTCAGAATTTCCAGAGCTATATTTTTTCAAAAATAACCGTAAAGTTAGTAACAATTTAGTAATAACTATATTAGGGAACTTGAAACCTTGTATTGGAGTATGGAGTACAATATTTCATGATGTAAGCTTATTTAATGATAAAAGTAGTATATTTTTAATTGATTTTATTGAATTCAATAATTCTGCAATGGATTTAGTTAGAAAGAGTTTAAAGGAAAGGTATAAAGGAAACTTTGAAATCTTGAACCTTTCATTCTTAGAATTGTTAAAAAGTTGGGATCCAAATATTATTAATGAAAATTTCCCTTTAAAATTGAGCGAAAATCTAATAGCGAACTATTTTGATAAATATGTAAATGACCTTAACTCTTTAGCAAATTATATAATATCTGAATTGGAAAAATTCGAGAAAAAACTATCGGAATCAGAAAACCTTTATTTTCTGTTTCCTCCGATTCTTGGTATAAAAAAAAACAAAAAAATCATAGAAAATCTATCACATAAATTAAGTGGTAAATGTGGAGAATTAGTAGCATTATCCCCATCCTTAATGTCTAAACGATTAATCCAGAGATTTGAAAAGAAATTAGAAAATTTATCGGTGAAGGTTAATAAAGGCTATATATTGATGAATATTGAGCCCAATTTGGAAAAAGATAACCTTGAATGGCAGTTAATCTTTGAAAATCGAGTAGGACATAAAAAGATAGTTAAAACAAAATATTTGGTACTCGCGATAGGTTCTGTATTTCAAGAAGGATTATTTTATTCAAATCAAATAATTAGAAAAAATTTTAATAATCTATCTATCCCTTTTCCCAATAAAATGACAAATTCATATGAACTTTTAACTGATTCTGAAAAACATAAAAATTCAAATATTTTTGTATGCGGCTCTGCTTTATATATAGTCATGGGAGGGAATTCTGATGAAGATGAAATAAAACATGGTACGGGTTTAGGGTTAGCGATTGCAACGAGTTCTAAAGTCGCTAATGAAATTATTAGTCGTATTTATTAATTAAAAATTATTGCTGATCCGATAATATAAGACAAATACAAGAATCAATAAATAACAAATTAAGGATCTTGATATTAGGATTTAGGAAACTTTCCATGCGCTTGAAGGAATTCTCTGTAGATATTCATCTTATCTAATACTTCCCCTGCTAAATCTAATGTTTCAAATACTGGAACATTTCGATTTAATAATTTCAGCTTAAATTTATAGCGACTTTTGTATTCTTCAAAACCTTCATTAATTTTTAACATTACGCAAAACATAGGTTTCGTACAAACACTTTTAGCTTTAGAGATATATCGAATAAATTCCTTATTCAGATCTAAACCTTTAAAACCCATGTCGGCTAAAAGTTCTTCAAATCCTCCAAACCTCTCAGGATCTTTAATAAAAATTACCGATGAGATATTTGGATCTCTGTCCAAAGCTAATATTGTTCGATAATACACATCAGGACGGATTCCTGAACCTCCGAGGTCAATCGGATTTGTAATATTAGTATTAACATCCGGAATAAACCTATTCATTTTCTTTATTGTCTTTTCTGAAAGTTGGGGTATTTTTAAATTATATTTCTCAAGTATATCTATTGCTTCTATAGTAGAACCCCCGCCTATTCCTATTACTCCTACATTTCGAGTATCTGGTAAATGTGTTAATTTAAAAGCACTTGCTAATGCTGCTAATACCTCTGAATTATTTACTAAGGAACATCCCGTTTGTTTGGCAACAGCTTTCCAAATTTCGTTATTTCCAGCAAGACCTCCCGTATGGGATAAAATAGCTTTTTTAGTAGCTTCTCCATAACCTGCCCTCCATAATATTACTGGCTTCCTATTTAAATTACATTTTTTTGTTAATTCCATAAATTCATGCCCATGTTTAGCAGATCTCAAATTTTCAATATACATTCCGATAATCTTAGTATGATCATCTTGAAGAAAATATTTTAAGAAATCTGAAGGTGATAAATCTACTGCATTGCCTATCGAGATAAATTTTGAAACATAAAGACCATATGCTACTGCCAATTGAGATATATTTTGAGCTTGCCCTCCAGATTGAAAGATTCCCGAAAAAATTCCAGCTTTTCGCGATTGTTCAAACGCGAAATACAAATTTGCTCTAGGATTATAAACTCCTAAACAATTAGGACCTATTATTCTAATATTATATTTTTGAGCAACTTTTAGTGTCTCGATTTCAAGATTTTCGTTTCCAACTTCGCGAAATCCCGAAGCAAAAATAGTAACGAAAGGTACTTTCTTCTGACCAATTTCCTCCAATAATTTAGGACAATATCTTGCGGGTACAGCTAATATTACGTAATCTATTGATTTGCCTTCGGGAATTTCCAAAATAGAGCTATAAACCTTATATCCTAAAAGCTCTGTACCATTTAATTTAGGATTAAATAAATAAATCGGTCCACGAAATTTGTCTTTCATACATCTTACAAAAAAACCACCCCCTGCGGGATCGTGCGAAGCACCAATGATTCCGATAGCTCTAGGTGAAAATAAAGGTTCAAAGTTAATTCCATTAGGTTCTTCTAAATCTGACATAGTTTAATAACAAGTTCATTATAATATTTTATAAACATCAATATTGAAGATTAATTAAAATATTTTATTATGAGATTAGAATCTCTTTTTTGCAATTACTAAAATAAGAAATATAAAAAATAAAATTTCGCATTAGCTGTTCAACGCTAACTTTGTTATTAAAATATCATCAGTGATTATTCCATTAACACCCATCTTAATTAAATTCTCTATATCTGATTTATTATTTACTGTATATGCAATTACTTTCAGATTGTTATTATGAACGTAATTCACATAATTCTCATCAATAAACTCATAATATGGATGAATAGAATAAAACTCTTTTTTAATTGCCTTCTGAGTAAATTTCATAACGAATTTATTTGACTCTACATTAGCTGATATTAACAATCCTAATTTCAGATTAGGTTCCAATTTTTGTATATTTAATAATTCACTATATTGAAAAGACGATACTATAGATGACTCAATAAGATCATTCTCCCTCAAAATAGAAACTAGTTTTTCAGCCATCCCCGGAGCACAAACTTCAATTTGTAATCCAATCTTACTATTAGTAAGTTCAATTACTTCATGTAAAGTCGGAATTTGTTCGCCTTCACCACAATCTAATGATTTAAGTTCTTTAACTGTCATATTTGTTATTTGCCCATCATGACCTGTTGTTCTGAAAGTGTTATCATCGTGCATTATAACAGTTTCATTATCTTTCGATAAACGGATATCAAATTCGATGAAATCTGCCTTTAATTCGATTGCTTTCTTAAAAGCTTTTAAGGTATTTTCTGGAGCAATGCTGTTTGCTCCCCGATGTCCTATTATAAGTACATTTTTGTTTTCATTCAAAATATATCGATTCAATATTTAAAATACTTTAATTTAACTAATCCTATTATCTATTTAGATTTTGATCTAATTAAAATTAATAAAAAATTGAAGTTAAATCATAAAAAAAATGTAAATTTTATTCTAATCAAAATCTTTCAAAATTTCTTTCATGCGAGAAATATCGTTTGTTATAATCGCATCTGGACCCATATTCATCAATTTCTTCAGTGCTATTCCGGAATCAACTGTCCATGGAATTACTTTAAGATTGTAATTATGGGCGTACTCAATGAATTTTCTATCTACGAGTTTATATAGTGGATGAATCGCATAAAATTTGTTTTTAACTGCTTTATTAATCATTGCTTCCTTGTTTTCCCAATGAGAGAGCCTACTAGATCCTGCTGGCTCTAACGAAGCTAATTTAATTTTTGGTTCTAACTTCTGTATTTTTAAAAGCTCCGGATGCTTAAATGAACTCACTATTGTTGTATCGATAATATCCGCATCTTTCATTATAGCAACAATCTTTTTAGCAATACCTTCTGCTTTGATCTCACAATTCAATCCAATTTTTCCCTTGGTTAGAGAAATCAATTCTTTAAATGTAGGTATTTTTTCGCCCTCTCCACAATCAAGAGTTCTTAACTCTTCAAGCGTCATGTCCTTGATTAAACCATGAAATTTTTGTCCAGTAGTCCTAAAAATGTCTTCATCGTGCATTACTACAATTTTACCGTCTTTCGATTCATGAACATCAAATTCAACACAATCTGCACCTAATTCAATCGCCTTTTGAAAGGCTTTTAAAGTATTCTCAGGAGCTATACTATTAGCGCCTCGATGACCAATAATAAATATTTTATTTTTAGGTTTTTCATTCAATATTAAATCCCCTACCTAAGATAATATTTTATCCTTTTAAAACAATATAAATTTAAGTTAGGGCAACAATATAAGTTATAGTGAATCCATAATGTTGCAAGATAAAGAAGAATATGTTGTTTTTAATAGTAATAAATATGAAGTAAAGAATAATATTTTAAATTTAAGTAAACAAGGTATTACTAAAATAACCGAAATTGAGGGACTACAGAAATTAACTAGACTAAAAGCTCTTGATCTTTCTCATAATAAGATCTCAGAGATAAATGGTCTTGAAACCTTAAGTGAATTGGAAAAATTATGGCTTAACAATAATGAAATAGAAGAAATTAACGGATTAGGTACTCTTCTAAAATTAGAATCTCTTTATCTAGAAAAAAATAAGATTTCTGAAATGAAAGGATTAGAAAATCTTATTAATCTAAAGATTTTATGGCTTAAAGAAAATAATATCACTAATATTAAGGGATTAGAAAGCCTTATTAGTTTGGAGGAGTTATGGCTTAAGAAAAATCAAATCTCTAAAATAAAAGGTTTAGATAATCTCAAGAATTTAAAATATTTATGTCTTGGGGGCAATAAAATTACAAATATTGAAGGTTTGGAATCACTCTCAAATTTAGAATGTTTAAATCTCATGTACAATCAAATAAATTTAATTTCAAATGTTGAAGCACTTAAAAATTTAATAAATTTAGATCTTGGATGGAATAAAATTGAGGCTATTGAGAATCTTGAGTTCCTCAGCAACTTAAGATGTCTTAGCTGCGAATATAATAATATCTCCAAAATATCAAATTTAAGTAGTCTAAAAAATTTAAAATTGATAAATATAGAGGGAAACCCGATAGATATTAAGAAATTCAACAAAGAACTTAAAAAAATTATAAAGGAAGATTATAAAAAAACTAAGCCTAATTCCTACTTCTTAACAAATTAAGGCTTTTCGGATTATTTGCTTAAAATCTAAAAATCGTTATAGTTAATTTTGTTTAAATTAAGAAAGTTATATCCCATTTTTGTAGATTTTCGTTTAACTTAAATAACTATTTGAACATAAATCTCCATACTATTGTTAAAGCTTTAATAATATCCTATAAATGAACATATAGTTTGACTTTTATTTAGTAAGATCTTTTTTGATTGGATAAAAATAAATTGAAAGCAAAAGTTTTTATATCCTAATAGAGAATACCATAATAATTTTGGATAAATTTATATATGGAATATTATTTTATAATAAGTTGACTAAAACACAATATACAAAACAAAAAAAAATAATAAAAGCTTGAATTTGACGTTTTAGGAGGTTTAAAAAAATGCGCTTCTGTCCTGAATGTGACAACATCTTAATCCCGAGGAAAAAGAAACTATACTGTAAAGCATGTGATAAGGAATTTGATCTTGCCACAGATGAAAAGAAAGAATATAAAATAATCAAAACAATTAAACATGACGAGAAAGAAAGTGCTCCAATAATCATTAAAGAAAATCTTAAGGGGGAGAAAATTTCCGGAGAAGATCGAAAAGCATACGAGGAGTTCTTTACAAGCGGGGAAGAATCTGGTTATTAGGTTTTGTTTTTGTCTGATTTAGATGCAAATTTAGCTCATTTTCTCAATTATCAACTATAATTGAAAATTTAATTAATTTAAAAAACCAATAAAGATTTAAAATTAACATATAAGTTAATTGTATATTATTAAACCTAATTAGGGGAATAAATACTTATGTCTGAAAATGAAACAAACAAGAAACGGATGAAAGGATTTCCTAAGATTGTAGCTAAAGAAGTAGAACCTTTAAATACCATAGAGAAATTTAAAGAAGATTTTAAAGATAAAGTAATTAAGATTCTATTAAATCCAAAAGATGGAAAACAAGCAGCCTTACTTGTAATTGACCATGGTCAGATTTATGTTGAAAGTATTGATAATAATCCCAAAAAGAATATAAAGAAAAAAGTTGTGGGATGGGACGGATTTTTTCAGACCGATACGAAAACTTTCGCAGATCTTTTAGGAGGAGGTGATATTAAAATCGGTCAAATTGTGGGGAAATTATTAACGAGAAAAGCAAAAATTCGAGGAATTAAAAATGTCCTTACTTTGTTAAAACTATTTGAGTATTAAAAATTTGTAAGGTTTCTTGTCCGTCCTTAAAAAAGTTAATGAAATGAATCGTTTTTAAATTACCTACTTATTACAATTTTGAAATTACTTTTTATTTTTTATTTTAAAGATTTTAGTTAAATTCAACAATTCTTTTTTTAAATCTTCAAGATCTTTATTTGTTAATGATTTTAAAATCACATTTAAATCGTTTTCAGCAATTCCCTCGAGTTTACTCAAATATTCACGCAAAATGATAATTCTTTTTGAGGGCTCATTTCGAATTTTTGAAATTAGTTCTTCAATATAATTTCCGTTCGATAATTCTTCTAATTCTTCTTCAGCGAGACAAGTACCCTCATCACTTAATCGAATTCTTTGAAAAAACTTATTGTTTTCAAGTATATCAGATATAATTTCCTTAAGGAAACTATTTCTTGATAAGATTTTCAAATTAGAAAGATATTTTTCAAATTCTAAATTTTTTTTTTCGATTCCTTTAATCATAGAGAGAACTTTATCTAAATTCTCTTTTTCCATATAATAATAAAGACTTGTTTATACTATTAAATTTTACTTGTTATCTGCTTTCATAATGTAACGAAATATACAGCGGTTTTTTCCAGTAGCCTGGAGCTCTTTTAAAATAAGCTTTATGTTGGGACTATAGTCCTCAAGTATTTTATAGTCTACATATTTGCTATAAACTTTTGCATAATCTCCTAACGCCCATTCTTCAGCAAGGTTATAGAAGGACAATGTCTAATTATTGCGATAAAATCATCATCTTCGATACTTGGCACAAGTCTAAAATTCGAAGGATCTATGTCATTATCTCTCAACCAATTTTTAAATGTTAAAGGTTTACCTTCTGCTTTCACTCGTTAAGCAATTTGTTTTCCTCTCTCTTTTCTAAAATATTCTATCGCATTTTTAAGTAATTTTTCTCCCTCATCAGGCCCCTATTTCTTTATAATAAATTTTGCTACGCTTGAAAATAGCTGAGCCCCCAATCTAAATCCAGAAGTTCGATATCTATTTCCAAATTCTTTCTTTTTATTTAAAACATCCCCTAAATATTCCGTATCAAAACTTTATTCTTTCTATCTTTTTAGATCACTCATTTTTGATCAAATTTTTAGAAATTTCAGATTGAAATTATACAAAATTTTAGTTAAATATTAATTCTTAAATAATACATAATAAAATTAATTACTATAATCAATTGGAAAAATGTTAAGTTCCATCTTGGAGAAATTAAATAATTTTCAGAAATTAATTAATTACAAATTTAAAAATGAAGATCTTTTAAAACAAGCGTTGACTACTCCTAAATTGGGTAATGAATTAGGAATACCTCATTATGAAGTCTTAGAAACTCTTGGTGATGCCGTTATTAAATTAATATTGAGTTTAAAAATCTATAATAAGGGAGCAGATAATCCTGGAGAATTAACTAAGATGAAGCAGTGTTTAGAAAGTAATAGAACATTTGGTATGATTGCCCGTAAAATCAATCTAGAAAAATATATCTTTGCCTCCAAGAAACAAAAAATAATTGGTACGAAAACTCTGGCCGATTCCCTTGAAGCAATTTGTGGAGCACTGTATTTAGATTCAAATTCAGATTTAAGTATCGTCGAAGAGAAAGTAATTAATAAATTTTTCCAGGATTGGGATTCAATAATAAAGGAATCATCTATTTTCAATAAGAACAAACTACTTGAATATTTACAGAGGTTATATAAACTTACTCCTGTTATTAAGTGTGATTTTAAAAATTTTGGTTCAGATCATGAACCCAAATGGATAGCAATGAATCCTAAAATCTATAACCAAAATATGCAATTATTGATTAAATTACCAAAAGAATTAAAATCAAAATCGTATAAATCTCAAAATCAAGCCGAACAAGAGCTATATTTAAAGATTTTAAAATATTTAAAAAAGCAAAAGAAACTTTCCTCTTAATTTAGCTATATTTTTACTCTTTCCCTCATAATAGTGTATATATGCATAGTAATTAGGAAAATCTGAAAATTTTCTATAGTAATAGAATATAAACGTTTAAAAATGCCCTTTATTTAAACTCATATATATTTCTTAGAATAGAATCGTTTACTTAAGTAAATCATAAAATTATTGAGGACTTTTAGAAACTTTTTAAAACAATTTTTATATGTATTTTGATTTTTACAATTAATTGAGTCATAACTAATAAGTATTTCAAGATAACTTAATAAATATCAAAATAATTGAGTAATTTTTGTAGAAAAGTTAGTTAAACTATGAACTAATAAAGAGTAGCCTATTAATGACAAATATTATGAAAAAAGATCCTTTAATGGAACAGTACGAAGAAGAAACAGGAAAACTCGCCATTTGGAAAGGAGAAATCACAAAGGATTTTCGTAAATGGAAAGAAAAAAAGCAAAAAAAGACAGTAAAGAAAAAGAAAATAAAAACATTAAAGTCTTCTCGAGAAGCAAAGAAAGAAATGAAAAAATTGATAAAGGAAGATAAAGATGTAGAAGTGGATTATGAGCATTTAATCGTGGTTGAAAATCTTCATAAAACATATCTTTTAGGGACAACAGCCGTAGCAGCTCTCCGAGGTGTTGATCTTACAATCGATAAAGGGGATTTTGTTGATATAATGGGCCCATCAGGATCTGGAAAAACAACTTTATTAAATTTAATTGGAGGTCTTGACACCCCTACAAGGGGTAAAATATTCCTTGAGGGAAGGAATATCTCAATGCTTTCTGATAATGAATTAGCAGATATTCGAAAAGAAAGGATAGGTTTTGTGTTTCAATTTTATAATCTTCTACCCCAAATGACTGCCTTAGAAAATGTAATGGTACCATTACATTTCTCGGGTAAGTTAAGTCGTCGGGGAAAACGGAAGAGAGGCATGGATCTTTTAAGACTAGTAGGATTAGATGAAAGAGCTCATCACACACCATCAGAATTATCCGGAGGTGAACAACAAAGAGTTGCTATAGCCAGAGCATTTGCAAATGATCCTGCAATTTGTGTATTAGATGAACCCACAGGAGATCTAGATAGTAAAACTGGAATTTTAATTTTAAATCTTTTGAGAGATTTAAACAGAAAAGGCGCTACATTTGTAGCTGTCTCTCACGATGCTGCAGTTTCCGAATTTGCTTCAAGAGTATTTCATATGAGAGACGGAAAACTTACTCATGAAGGAAAAATAGGTGGACTAAAAGAAACAGAGATCATGGAATTGAAAAGAAAACAGGAAGCAGAAATGAATAAAGAAAAATGTAAGAGTAAAATTTTTCAGTTTCTTTTCGCAAATCAGGGTAAAACTGAGATAAAGGTGGAGGAAATAAAGAGTAGTATTCCCAGTAGTATTGTATTGAACTTACCTATCCATTTTCATGATGTTTTAAAGGAATTAATCGAAGAAAATGGGATTACTGGCAAAATTGAGGGAGAAATATTAGTTCTGAAATAAAAAGTAAATATCTTGCAATTAAAAAAATTAATAAAAGCTTACTAGCTATATGAAAAATCTTATCTTAATTTTTAAATATGCGTTTAAGGATCTTTCTCAGCAAAAGATCAGAACAGCATTAGCGTTTATAGGGGTAATGATATCAGTTGGAATACTTGCTGTTGTTCTTTTTTTGGCTGATTCAATCTCAGTATCATTCGTAGATTATTTAAGTACTGATGCTGGTGGTCAAGATATGGTAGTTTCCATTCGTCATTATAGAAATGAACCGGAAAATCGTTCTTCTTATTTTGAATTTGATCCAATAATTGATAAAATTAAAGAAGTTTCTGATGAAATTGAGAATTTCATTCCCAGAATGGAAGTTGATGGAGAAGTAAACATTTCTGGAACTGATAGACTAGAATCTGCATTAATTTCAGGAATAGATTTCTCTTTAGAAGAGGATATTGGTTTTGGTTCTTTTACAAAACCGGATTCTCCTGAAGAAAAGATGGATCTGGATGAATTGAGATTGTATCATTGTGCTATCTACTATGGATTTAATGATAAAATTAACTATGAGGAGGAGGATAAACTTGTAATAAATGTGAGTATGACTCATGGTAATAAAAAGATTGAAAAAACAGTAATTTTTACAATCGATGAAATTTTCGATTATAATCAGAAATGGCCTAATGATTATCGTTTAGAAAATTTAATTGTAGTAGATATTAATACTCTTTATGATATTTTCAAAGAGGAAGATGACTTCACTGGTAAATGTAGTAAGTTAATCTTGACTTTCAAGAATAGTGAAGATTTATATGATATAAGAGACATTGAAGGATCTCAAAAAAGAGTGAAAGAAATAGCAGGCAAAATTCAAGAAGAATTAGGATTAGAAGGATATAAAATAGAATTACCCAAGTTAGAACTCCTTGATCAATCCCAATTTTTGAGTATGGCAATTACCGTAATTTTTGTGTTTGTCTCAATTGTAACTATGTTAATATCCGGTATTTTAATTAATGGAATATTGAAAACATCAGTAGAAGAGAGAATTAGAGAATTTGGGATTTTTAGAACTTTAGGAGCAAATAAAAACTATAACTTAAAAATAGTTTTAGTACAAGGTTTCCTATTATGTAATTTCGGTGCAATACTAGGTATAGTGAGTGCCTTTTTTGAAACTCAATTTCTTGTTATTCCTTTTGCAAATGAATATCTTCTTACAGGTGAAGATTTGGTATTTCATTTTACATTGTATTCAATAATAATAGCTTATTTAATGGGGATTACCATAGGATTGATAGTTAGCATTTCACCAGCTCTTAAAGTTAAACGTCTACAGCTTATTGAATCTATTCATCCATATCGTCATGAAGACACTCTTTATCATCTTCAAAAGAGAACCTCCGTGAATTACAAATTAATAATAGCCGGGCTTGTTTTAGCAATAAATGGAGGATTTGTCATGTTTGTCTTACCAAGGTTAATTGTTTCAATGGATATGACTTTGATGGCAACTACATTTATTGTATTGCTTTTAGTATTTTCCATTGGCTTAACATTAGCAGGATTAGGATTGATGCCGATTGCGTTAAGATTAATGATTCAATTTTTCAAACTTGGCATATTTCGTTCTAAACGATTAATTCATGTCATAAAAATATTTGTTTTTAGATATCAAAGAAGAAACGCAAGTACAATAATAATAACAGCCCTATCATTTTCCTTTGTAGTATATGCTTCCATTGTCATTCAAACGCAATCCTCACAAGTTGCACTCCGAACGCGTCTAACTTATGGATCTGATTTATTAATGGAAACTGTTGGTTGGGCAGAGGAAGAGGAAGAATCTCAAGGTAATGTTTTTGTAGGGGGTGGAGGTGATGAGAACGAGCACGAGGAAGAGAGTACAATTGATCCGAATAGAATAATGACAACAGATTTTAAAGAACAACTTTTACTAATTGATGGTATTGAGAAGGTATCTACTGTATTAGCAACACCTTGGCAATTAACTCAAATATATTCTGAAGAAGATAAAAAATTTGAAGCTGATATCGGAGATTATGGGGGAGTTTCTACTGAAAAAATAACTCTTATAGGGATAGATGAACAATATCTTTCTACTGTACAAACCGACTTAATTGAAATGACAAAAGGAGATATGGATGATGCATTTAACGATTTATTTGAAGATGAGGATGTTTACACATGTATTATTTCTGAAGCTATAGCTTTAGAATTGAAGTTGGAATTAGGGGATAAGGCTAGAATCCTTGTCCAAAGAGGTGATGAACAAGAAAAATATGAATTTAAGATCGTTGGAATGGCTTCTACTATGCCGGGATTTATAGAAGAATTTGGAGGAACTAGAAGTCGTTCCTATGAAGGAGGTGTGTTAATTTCTCAGCAAACTTATTTAGAAATTATCGATATCCCAGAGCCCACTTGGTTAAGTAAAATTTTCATTAAAATACAAGATGATAGACTTGATGAAGCTGGATCAATTGAAGAAGATATTGATACATTATTTCAAAATGATTATGATTATGAGATTTATAATCTAGAAGAAATGATTGAACAACAAGAACGATTTTTTGCGATTGTTGACGCACTATTTACGATGATTCTTGGTGCTACCGTTTTTATTTGTCTTTTTGGAATATTATCTTCATCATATTCGACAATTATGGAAAGAAAGAAAGAAATTGGAATTATTCGTACGCTTGGTTTGAAAGGTAAAGAGATGAATCGCATGTTTATAATTGAAGCTCTAATAATAATGTTAAGCGCAGGGACTGTAGGCATCCTCGTTGGATATTTTACAGGATGGTTAGTCACATCTAACTTTGCACTTTTTGCAGATTTACCTTATCGCCCCGTATTTCCATATCTGAACTCAATTACCTTGTATTTACTTTCATTTGCATTTATCTGGACAGGAATGTATCTTATGTTAAGAAAATCACGAAAACGGAAAATTGTTGATATATATAGGGAAACTCAGTAGAAAAGGAGGAAATTTCTCAAGAGAATGAAAAAAATTCAGAAAATATTTTTTGGCTTATTGGTTCTTATCTCTCTTTTAAACCAATTACTCGTATTTTTTCCTATCTCATCGGGAAATTTAGCAGATGATGAGAATCAAATATCAAACTTAAATTTGGAAGTTAAACCATTAACTTCAGATATTGCCGGAACAGATTTGTATGCTGAGCAAATTAGTGCTTATGTTGCTGGTTCAAAAAGCATTATTCAACAATCATTATTTACAAATGATACTAATATAGTCTCGCAATTTGACACGAATGATCCTGCCTTTGAAAAATGTAATGTTTATCTCAGTATTTCGAATGGGATTAATCCAGAGATGTTTCCGATGATACTATCTGAAAATATTTTTGGGACTCAACTTAAATTTAGTTATAATGGTTTTATTGGGTTTCTCTATTATGACCCTAGTTTAAACATTAATACTGCTCAATCAAGAGCAAATCGAGCATTAGATATCATTAAAATGAAGTTTAAAATGGATATAATAAATGTTAATTCATCCAACCCACGGCTTTTTCCATTTGTAGGATATTATCCAGAATGGGGTTCTTTATTTGAAGAAATAACTAAGAATTTGCCCATGGATGGTTATTGGAAGACTTTAGATATTGATCGTTTAACCAGTAATAACTATATTCATAATTATCATCTTTCTGTAACATATCTTTTATTAAATTCTTTAAATGAGGAATTTAATATCTCGACAGATCAATTAAGTTTTGACTCTGAAACCATTGAATCCTCTCTCTCACGATTTAATGATGTAGAAAATTTTATGGAACAAATAGGCAATATCTTTGAGCAACTTAATGATTCAAATGAGGGTTTATTACAAGCCTTAGGCTTTGATAATGAAACCATCTCGCAAGAGGATATAGATCAAATTAGTGGAGCATTTAATTTAACAAGTGATTCTCATTATACAACTCTAGCTATTCAATATGAGGGTTTAAGCAATGGTATAAAAAAGAGGGTGGATAATAGTTATGAATTTAGTTTATGGGATGCAATAGGTTATACAGGAAGATCGATAAGCCCGAGTGAAAAAATATATATCGCTTTACTCGGGGCGCTTATGAGCGGGATAGATATAAATATTTTAGGGACAGATATTATTGATGCTACTCCAGATAATTTTGAGTTATCAGATTTTATGTTAGAACAAATCGGTTCTGTATTAGAATTTACGGATGTAGAATTTGATATTTACTCTCTTGAAGAATATTCTTTTGAATTGTTATGGTATAATGATAATGGAGTAATTAGATCTTATGCTAGACCTGTGAATCTTAATGATGAAGAGGATATCCTAAATTTATTAGGTCAATATGGTTTTCAGGGTTTTTCGTTTATTCCTACAGGTCTATTAAATCCGATGAATAATTTTATTATAACTTATAATGTTTCTAATTCAGAGCCTGTAATGATTATTACAAAAGAGCTTATGGGTGATAACGCCTCTCAAGGAGCATTACAAGAATTTGCCTTTAATATTACTGCAAAAAATGTAGGAAATATCAGTATCTGGGGAGTCCCCACAACTATTCCGATGGATATTAACACACTATTAGGAGATACACTGTATAATGAATTATGGATTGCTATTGATGATATTTACAATACAGGAACTAAAAAATATCATTCAGTAGAAGAATTTTTAAATGTAGATGAAGATCCAAGGCTTTTCTACTTTGATACCTGGGGTCTTGGCATTATAGATTATTATTATCCTGTACTAAACATGACAAATATTGCCCCTTACAGTGAAGAAATGGCAAATTTAATTGAGAACATTTATGATATTCCAATCGGGGAGAATCCATATGCTTCATTGATTTATGCTATTGAACTTTTTTTTGGAGATGAAGAAACAGCTAAAGACTTCTTTACAAATAAAGAAAGTATTTGGTATGAAGAAAATTGGAAGTTAGAACCTGGAGAGAAAATCTCATACACCATTAATAATATTTCTATAGCAAGTTTAGATACTTTTTCTGTATTTTATTCTTATAACTTTACAATAGAGGACCCTCCCTATGAAAAACCTTTCGTCAAAACTGGAAAGATTTTGGATGAAACAACACCTCATATGGCATTATTAAACGATAATAAATCTTGGATTATTGAATCAGAACAGATTTCTACTGATCCTGAACTTCACGAACTTGATATTCGATTCTATTTTAAAAATGAAACAACAATAGACTTAATTAATAATACTTTAGATCAAGTTTCTATTGTTATTAATTTCTCTGCTTCGGATGCGATAGATACATCTAGCTTCGAAATATTTAATTTTACTGAGGAAGTATATAATGATATGAGTCCTTATTTTATCTCAAGTGAAAATCACACGTGGACTTTTTCTTTTTTTAATAATAGTGATGATTTAGATTGGTTGTTTGAACCTAATTCTCCCAATGATTATATTATAAGAATGAGAATAAGACAAATCAATAGTGAGTCATTTAATATTTCAATCAATGACTTAAATGTTGACTTTTCTCAGAGAGATCTCAATATCTTTAAAGCTATGGGATCTCGTATAATTTATGCTACTTTAAGCGGAACCCTACATGAATCACGCTCTAATTCAATTATTCTTAATACTAATGAAGCAGCATCTATTATAGCTAAAGCCTCACTCTCAAAATATAATTTAAAATCGGGTGAGATTAACAATTATTCATTAAAATTTAGAAATATTGGCACAGAAGAAGCTCAAAATATTAATATAACAATTGTAGTACCAGGCATAGTTTATGATGAGAATAACTTTACTATTGAGGGTGATTACTTGGTTTATAGATTAGATAATCTACAACCCCGTGAAGAAAAAACAATTAGTTTTGCATTTTACACTCCAAATTCAGGATTCGTTAAAATTAAATCAGTTGAATATCAAAATCCTATTTTTATTCAAAATGAAAATTCTTCTATTTTAACAAGTTCTTCTAATACCATCTATTTTTCAGCGCCCGTAGATTATGAAACAAGGTTTCCATTTATGAGATCTGTAGATATTAGCTATCAATCATCTAATATTGCTCCACACATTGGTGCTTTATTCAACTTAACAGTTATCATAAAAAATACAAGCCCAAAGGCAATTAACATTCCAGAAATCAATCTAATTATGAATGACTATTATGGGAATCTTATGCGGATTGATAATAATACTTTAACTCTACAAAATATCACGTATAATAGTAATAAATCCATATTTATAACATTAAAAAAAACTGATTGGAAAGGATATTACTATCCCTCGATTGAATTTCTCAAAGGATGTGAATCCAGAACTATTCAAATTTCTAAATCCTCACCGATAATTCTGGGATATGTTGATTTTTCTATTGTGAAATCAATTAATAAAGATCAGGTGGAAATTGGAGATGAGGTAGAAGTAACTCTCGAAATTAAAAATACAGGCTCAATATGCATAAAAAATATTAATTTAAATGATATGACAAGTTTTAAACAAATAGAATTTTCTCTTACTGATGGAAAATTAGTAAATGAAATAGATTACATACTCCCCGGTCAGACAAAAACCTATAAATATACTATAAAAGCCAAAATTCAATCAAGTTTAACACTCAATGAGGCAAAACTTGATTATTTTTATCTTAGAATGCAAGAGGATAAATCGAATGATGTGGAAATAAAAATTATTTCCCCTAGAGCCATCCAATTCTTGTTTATAGGTATTCCATGTGCTATAGCTGGCATAATCATAGGAGCATACTATAGAAAGATTTATAAATACAAATCTGAGAAATTTGAATTAAAAAGGAGTGAAAAGGACTTATTTTCACTAACATCTTCAGAGTCGATTCTCAAGATAGAACATACGTTAAGGGAAAGAATAAGGATACTAGAGAGTGAGAGCATAAATGAGCAATCGAAGACACTCAAAAAAGAGGAGGGTTCATGAAGACGAAAAAAAAACAAATAAACCGCATTTTTATTCTCTTTATAGTTTTATGTCAATTATTTTATACAAATATCCTTTATTCTTATAACACGGGTATCTATAAAGAAGAGGACTTAATTCATGATTCTAATGATAATATCATAAAGATATCAAATCAAAATAATAATCATTCAAACCTAATAATATTCTTTAATAGCTCGTCATTTAACACAAAAATTATAGAGAATTTTATTAGTTATGGAGGAATCATTGATAATAATAAAATTTGGAATGATACATTTGATTCAGTTTCGGGTTTCGCAGGTGTTCTCCCTAATGAAAACATTTCTTTATTTCAATCTAATTGGGATAATATTAACATTGAGAAGAATGAAATTATTGAAACTCAAATGAATTACGTTTCTCTCCAATCTGGAGCAATTAACTCATCCAATTATTTGGGTAGTTTTAAGGGTGATACTAATTCTTCAATAGCAATTTTAGATAGCGGAATTGACTCTAATCATGAGTTTTTTCCTAATGGTTATAATCCTCTTAATTTAGATGGAGATATTGTAGGATGGGAAGACTTCATTAATAACAGTTTAATGCCCTCAGATGATAATGGACATGGAACTTTTATATCATCAGTAATAACAGGAACTGGTAATGAACCATATGATTCATCTAATCCTACAATTGTGAATATATATGGCAATTATTCACATACAAAATTATTTGATGATTCGGGAGAACCTGGAAATTTTACTTTAAAAATATTTAGCTTTAACACAACTAGAAAGGAATCAAACATTTTTATTAACTCATCATGGAACTATCATGCCCCCGGTATTGATAATTGTTGGATTGAGTTATATTTTAATAAAACTGAATTAGTGAGTTATAATAATACCATCAATCCGAATGAATGGTATACTATAAATTATAGCAGCTCTAAAAATGGTCAAGCAGTGTATGATTTATATCTAAAATATCATAAGCAAGATAATACATTTCCAGAATTTTCATTTAATACTAGCATTTCATATTTCCCTGAATTTTATGTAAAAGATTATGCTTATTTTACTGGAATTGCGAACTCATCGAAATTAGTTTCATATAAAATTATAAACCAGACGGGTATTGGATATGCATCTGATTTAATATCGGCTTTAGCAAGTGTTATCCATAATAGGAGTAAATATCACATTATTAGTGTTTGCCTAAGTATCGGATCTTCAAGTAGCGCTTTCATAGCATGTAATAGAATTATTGATGAAGTAGTTGAAAATGGGGTTTTAGTAGTAATTGCAGTAGGAAATTATGGCCCCTATAATTCTGGATGCGTAAATGGTTTAGCATCCAATAAAAAAGCAATTGTAGTTGGTGCCATAAATGATAAAGACCAAGTTACCTCTTATAGTAGCAGAGGGAAAGATTTAGGGGAAGGAGTTGTAAAACCTGATCTTCTCGCTCCAGGAGGAAGTTTATTACCAGGTCATAGATTAATAGTCGGAGCAGATTCTAAATCTAAAGAAATGACTGCCGCATACGGTACTTCCATAGCAGCAGCAATTGTTGCTGCAGCTGTAAATATTCTAATCGACGCAAAATGGGGTAATTGGAATCAGTGGGAACAATTAAATTTTACAGTAAGAAACGATATTATTAAATCTACATTATTAATGACATGCTCCGAAACTAATTTAGAGAGAGAAGATGACCCTTCCACTGATGATGTAGATGAGAGTATTTTTTCACCTAATAATTTTATTGGTATTTCAAGTACTTTAAAAGATCATCATGAGGGTTATGGGAGATTAAATATCCAAGCTGCGATTGATGCACTAACAAAATACATAAAAATTAATGAGACACTGAAGGATTACCTAATCAGTTCGGAAGAAGACCCTCTCGGAGATCATGTATCGGCCCGACGGGTCAATTTTATTGCTAATACACAATATCTCATCAACTTAACAGAAGTGGAAGAAAGTGCTGATCTTGATGTATTTCTGTTTTCCAATCAATCAAGTCGATATGGGGAGCCAATACTATTAGGATCTTCTCAGGGAATTATCGGAGATCCCGATTATTTTTATTTTATTCCTAAAAAAAATCAAACAGAATGCATTGTTATTGTGAAAGCTATAGCGGGTAATAGTACTTTTAAATTGAATATTACTAATATTGAAAATAGATTTCCCCCTGAACTAAGTATTCCTGAAGTAGAATCCAGAACTGGAGGAATTTCTAAAAATACAACGATTATGAGTTATGAAGAATTTGAATTTGGGGAGGCGAGTTATGGGAATTACACAACTGGCAAATATTATTTTTTTATAAATTATACTGATGTAGATGAATTAAATATCCCACCTCAGGAAGTTTATGTCTCAATAGAAGGTAGAAATTATTCTATGAGTCCGAGATATCTTTTTAATAATTATACTCAAGGTGCCTTATTTATGAGTAATCCGATAAAATTTTCCATACCAGGTACCTTCCATTATTTTTTTGTAGCTAGCGATGGAAAAGAAACAAGATATCCTAAGCAAGGCAAGTTAAATATAACAATTGAGTACCCAACTGAAATTGAAGCTATTCCGTATAATCATAGTTTCAATGATGGTTTAGATAATTGGTATTATACTGGCACGGGCTGGGGCCTACTTAATCAATCAAATATTAATGATGATAGATCAGGGAATTATCTGGAGGATACTTGGAAATCAATGTATTTTGGATATTATTTGAATCATAATTATCCATTAAATTACAGTTATCAACCTTTATATTATGGCGAAGATTCCCCCAACGGTACGTTATATAGCCCGGTATTTAATTTGAGCGGATTAAATCAAGATTTTCATCCATTTGCTAAATTTGGGATAAGAATCAGCATTAATGCTTTAGATTTCATGTATTTACAAATAAATGTAAATTGGACTGGCTGGGAATCTCTCAAATCATATACGAATATGGAAGATGAATGGTTCCTTGAAGAAATTAATATGTCCGATTATATAGAGTCTTTAATCCAATTTAGATTTGTTTCTTCTGTAGATGGAGTTTATGATTCTATAAAAAATAAGGGTTTCATGCTAGACTATTTTGCGATTGAAAGTTATATAAATTATCAGGCACCTGTGATTAATTTTGATTTAACTTCAAATCTCTCTCCACAATTTGGCTCCAAGTACCAACAATTTTCATTTTCATGTAATTACACTGATCCAGATAACAATTATCCTCAATTTGTATATATTGAAATAGAAAATGAAAATTATTCAATGATTAATAAATATGGTGATTGGAATGCAAACACTGGAAATGGCATCATTTTCTCTACTGCTCTAATATTGGAAGGAATTTCTAACCTCTCTTTTAGGTTCCATGTTTCGGATGGAGAATATATAAATAGTACTGATTGGTATAATCAAGACAATTCTGAAATAGTATTATCGAATCCTACAATCCTTCAATTTAACGTTATTAAGAGTGGCCATTATATCGGATATGATTTTTCAAATATAAATTTTGATGACTATTTTATAACGGGAACACCAATACCGGGGGAAATCACTGCTTGGTTAACGGGGGATAATACCTGGCATTCACTTTTCCATCCAGGAATTCAACAGGATATCCTCTATGGAGGTATAGGTCAGAGAATAGGACTTCGGGTTGGTCAAGGTTATGAAAAAAAGTGGAACGCTAAATTAATAACTCGACCATTAAGATTAGGAGATGATTATCCCCTTTATTTGCAATTCACTCAAAATATATCTCTGCAAAATGAAGTTTTTTATAATAAAACCGATTATGATGAGTGTCGTATCTCAATATCTACAGATTATGGTCAGAGTTGGAAAACTCTTCAGAAATATAGATATGATAGTGAAGATCTTGCTGGAAATGTAGAAATTGATCTTTCCAAATATGAGAATGATGTAGTTATGATAATGTTTAATATTTATTCTAATGATTATGAACCATCAGTAATAGTTCCTAATGCTATAGGAGATGGATGGTTTCTGTACAATATATATATGGGATATCATAAATCAACAGATTTAATACCTCCTATAATAGAAATGCGTAATATCAAGATAAATCAGATAATCCACTCAGTTTATGAAATGGAAATATCTATTACAGATGATGTAGGTATAGATATATCAAGATTAACCCTATTTATAAACGATAAGAGCATTAGTAGTGATGATTTTGATTATGATAAAGAGTCTGGGATTTTAAAATATAAATGGGATACTTTACAATATGAAGACGGAGAATATGAAATTAAGGTCATTGCTTTCGATAAAGAAGGTAATCGAGTAGAAAAATCTAAAAATGTTTATGTTAACAATAGTTTACTCTATTGGCTCCAGCTTACAATTTCAGGCAGTAATGAACCAAAACCAGAGATTTGGAATATTATTGTTCCAATTTTGCTTTTATTGATAATTCTAGCAAGTATTGGATGGCTTGTAATTGTAAGAAAGAGAAAAAGAAATAGATGGATGCAAATCTCAAGGAAAACAGTAATAAGTGAAAGAAAAACAGATGTATTAAATAAGGATCAAATTATTAAGAGAATTAGCCGTTTAAATATTGAAGATGAGTTAAAAAGGCCTATTACCCTTCATTGTAAATTTTGTAATTCTTGGTTTTATCAAGAAAGTCCCGAATTTGATATTATATGTCCTTTATGTAGTAACGATCAAATTTATGTCGCATATAATTGTATATATTGTGGTAAATGGACTTTTAAAGATGAGACAAAAGAAAGTTATTATTGTAGTAAGTGCGCTTCGTTTGAAAAAGTTAAGGCTGCAAACAATAAAAAATTCAATAGATTCCATAAAAAGGAGAAAATACTAATTAAAAAGGAGAGTGTAAGATTAATTAGAAGAGAAAAGGATGATATTGAAGAAATTTTAGAAAAAGAGGGTAAAATCTTAAGGAGATTTGAATCAAAAAAGAAAAACAAATTAGATATTTTGAATTTATAATAATGGAACAGTGAGTAATGAATAGAATGAGAGTTGAATAAAAATAAAAAAAAGAAATTTAAAATACTTTTATTATAAGTTAAGGAATAGATTTAGTTTTCAATTTATCAAGCATTCTTGGCTTGATATGAAAAGAGACAGAGCAAAAGTCATTTTTGGGGTCTCTGGAATTGCAATTTCCTTATTTTTAATGACTGCTATTGGAATGCTCAACGATACTTTGAATTATAATTACATGAAGTTAATTACTAATACGACTGGCAACTCAGACATCATGATTACGCGTACTGTTCAGACGGATATAAGTTTTGATCCCTTTTTTGATGAAAATATTATAGATGATGACTTGCAAGATATTGAAGGTGTTGAAGAATTTTTCCCGCGTATAATGATTTTGACAAGAGCTACTTCCGATAATATTGATAAAAACGGTTCCTTAATTGTGTATGGTATAGATTTTGAAAAAGAATATGATAATGGTAATATGGGTGATTTAATCATTGTTGATGAGGATGGTGACGAAACTGACAAGATTTATGGTTCAGAACCAAGAGATGGAGAATGTGTTATTTTACAGAATGCCGCTGAGCTACTTAAAGTTGGAGTAGATGATATTATTCATTTGGAATATGAACGATATACTTTAGATGTGAAAGTTGTTGAGGTTTGTGAGCAACATAATAAATTCATGGATTTTGAAAATGCATTGATTCTACTTAATATAAAGCAGGCTCAAAGCTTCATAAATCGGGATGGTCAAATAAATTTTATTATGGGTACTATAGAGAATCCAGAAACGGTATATGATGTAAGTAATATCGAAGCCACTACACTAAAATTGAGGAAGATTGCTGAAAGAATCCAAGAACGACTGGATTTAAACGAATTTGAAGTCACAATGCCTAAATTAGAAGAATTAGAAGCAAGTGAATATAATTTAATGTCTATGACTATTTTATTTTGGTTTATAACAATTCTCTCTATGCTAATCACAGGAATCTTAATTAACTCTATACTTACAACATCAATTGAAGAACGTGTCAGGGAATTTGGAATAATTAGAGTAGTTGGCGGTAAAAAAGTGTTTACGATTAAAATGGTGCTTTTCGAGGGTCTATTGTTGGGTGTATTAGGTTCTATTATAGGCACAACGGTTGGCATTATTTTAACTCCTCATATTGCTCGAGCTATGTTTCTTTATTTTGGTTTGGATTGGGGAGGAGCTGAATTTATAATTCAACCTTCCACTATTTTTTTTGGATTAACCATTGGATCTTTAGTATCATTATTAATTTCATTATTACCAGCTATTAGAGCGTCAAAATTGAATATAATTAAATCCATTACTCCCTTTCAAACAAAAGATGCAGGATGGGAGATTTCAAAGGAAGGAAGTATGAATGTGAAAAGTTTTATTATTGGGATTTGTGTAGCTACTGTTGGCATGATTGTTTTTGTACTTTTACCCAGAATTTTTACAACAGGGAATACAATGCTAATTTCATTTCTATTTATTGGATTAGTTTCAGCAATCCTGATAGGTTTAGTATTTGCATCAGTGGGAATAATTCCGCTTATCCAAAAATTATTTATTGCGATGATCTCTCCTGCTGTGAAGAAATATGCTAATATTATTAAAATCTCCCTAAAGAGATACAGAAGAAGAAATACTAGTACAGTTGTAATGTTTGCAATTTCTTTTTCATTTATATTCTTTATAACAAGTATAAATGAAATTGAATCAGATACTATAAAATTAACATTAAAGTTTCAATATGGTGCAGATATCGTGATAGTTAACCAGGGATTGGATGAAGATAATGCTATTACATTAAAAATGTTTGAAGAACTTAAAGAATTCGGTGAAATTGACAAAATAGCATATACTCTTCATAATACATTTGACTTTCAGGCAGTAATTTCGGTAACATATGAAGCCAGCGAGGGTGGATTCGGTTATGAAGAATCAGCTTCCGCAGAAGAAAAAATACGAGATCTTTTCCAATATTATGCCGCAGCACACAATCAAAAACTTAAAGTTACCGTAGGTGATATCTCAAGTCATGATGAAATTGACGCTGGATTTATTGGAGTAGATGAGGATTTCGTTGATTTAATTGATGAGGAGCTTATAATTTGGAGTAGCCCTAAAAGTAATTTCGATGATTCTTTTGATAAGATGTTTGAACAAAATAACACTATAATTTTAGCAAAATCCATTGCGAATATTTTAGGTGTTGAGGATGTTGGTGAAAGAGTTCGCTTAACATTTTATGATCCAAATATTGAAAATGATCCTGGAATTGTAATGTTATTTACTGTTGCCGGAATTTCTGGTGGCATACCAGGCTTTTGGAATTTCCGAAGTAATGAAAATTCCGCATATGGAGGGGGAGTTATGGTTTCTTTGGATAATTATATGCGATTAATGAATGTAAAAAATGCAAATCAGCCTGAAATGATAATTGATAAAATCTTTATTAATCTGCGCGATAATTCCGAAGAAAATATAGAAGATGTTAAGGATGATATTACAAACCTATTTGCGGATAGAAATTTTATTCTTGATGATGTCATAACCAAAATTAATTTTATTGATGAAATGACAGACAGACAAAACACTTTAATGGAAATAATTTTAATGTTTACTATTATGATTAGTATATTTGGATTAATATCCTCCATGTATGCTATTATGTTGGAAAGAAAATTTGAGATTGGAATTCTTAGAAGTATGGGAATGAAAGCACGCAATGTAAGAAACATGTTTCTAATAGAAAGCATGATTCTTTTGTTCTCCTCAGGGATTATGGGAGTTCTCATTGGATCTTATTCCGCATATTTATTAGAAACAAATCTTGGTCTTTTTACAGAGATGCCTGTTAATTATATCGTCCCAATTGGAACATTATTTAGGGTATTTATAATTTCTGTTGCAACGGGTATAGCAGGAATGTATTTTATTTTATGGAAAATGAGTAAACAGAACATTATGGATATCTTTAGACAAACATTTTAAACTGTATTTCATTACAATCGTCCAATCACATTGATTTTTGACTACTTATACTTTTTTAAGAAAGGAGATTAATTGTACTAACGCTCTTCCTCTATGTGATATCTTATTTTTTTCTTTTATTGTGAGTTCTCCAAAAGTTTTATCGGGTATTTCATAAGGAATGAAAATCGGATCAAATCCAAACCCTTGGGTTCCTCGAATTTCATTTGAAACCATTCCATTCACTATACCTTCAAAAATGAGGATTTCATCCTTTGGTTTAAAATACAAAGCAATTAAAGCTGAAAAATGAGCTTTAGTTTTTTCAAAATTAGTAATTAATTTAAGAATTCCTTCGTTTCCTATTGTCTTAAATACATAAGAAGAATACACTCCAGGAAATCCGTTAAGTGGTTGATCTACAAAAAAACCCGCATCTTCAATAAAAAAAGAACCGTTAATCTTTTCTCTCACCGAATTTAATTTATATATAGCAACATCTCTTGTAGATTTCGCTTGTATTTCGGTCGTTTTTAATTTACATTGCTTTAAATGAAATTTTAAGTTTTCTTCTTGAAAAATTTTGGAAACTTCACTGAATTTGTAGTCATTAGACGTTACAAAATATAAATCTTGGTTTTGCTGCTTCATTTTTGTAAATGAAAAGTTGAATTATTATAAAGAATTTTCATTCTCCATATTTGAAATAATTAATTAATATTTAGATTAATTCAATTCTAAAATAATTTTCAATACTTACTGTGAGGTTAAAAATATAAAAATGGAGTATAAATATATTATTATAGGTGCTGGAATTGCTGGATTGCATATAGGACTGTTATGAAAAAATTTTAAAATCTTAATTTTATCTTTTCATCTTGCTTTTTATCCCAAATTCCAAAATTTTATTTATTTTGCCCTACTATTACTCAAATATATATATTTGTTTTAAACACTACTTCAATTTTTTAAAAATATATAGTGAAAGTACAATAATGGCACGAATACATTCAAGGAAGAAGGGAAAAAGTGGAAGTACGAGACCTCCAAGACTAGAAAAACCAGTATGGGTTGAAAGATCAGCCGAAGAAGTTGAAAATTTAGTTATTAAACTAGCGAGGAGAGGTTTCTCAAAATCTATGATTGGAATTATATTAAGAGATTCATATGGTATCCCCTTAGTAAAGGTTGTGTCAGGTAAAAAAATAAGTAATATACTTGAAGCCCAAGAAATTGAATCTGCATTGCCAGAGGATTTATTAAATTTAGTAAAAAAGGCATTAAATATTAGAAAACATTTGGAAACCAATCACAATGATCTTGAGGGTAAGAAAGGATTGCTACGCACAGAATCGAAGATTTTCCGTTTAATCAAATATTATAAAAAGAAGGGTGTTTTACCTATAGATTTCAAGTATAAACCAGAAGAAATAAGAACACTTGTTGCTAGGTAAATTAATTAATATTGAAATGGAGTAAAAAAAAACAATGAGCCAACAAAAAACAAAAAGAAAAAAAAAAGCCAAGGTAAAAAAGGTTTCCTATAAAGATAAGAACTGGTATGAAGTAATCGCCCCTCAGAGTTTTAACTTTAAAAATATTGGAGAAATAATCGGTTTAGAACCTAGTATTCAAAAACGCACAATTGAAGCCTTATTGTTTGATTTCACAGGAGATTTCAATGACATTAATTTAAAATTAAGGTTCAGAGTATCTAAGATTAATCATGAAGCAAAAAAATGTGAAACAATGTTTATAGGACATCAATACACTAATGATTACATCCGATCACTTGTAGGACGTGGAAGTTCTAAAATTACAACAATTCAAAATCTAACTACTCGTGATGGATTTGTTTTTCGTGTTACTACGATATGTGTAACAATTAAACGAGCTCGTAGTTCTCAGCAAGTTGTAATTCGAAAAATTATGACAGATATATTAAAGGAATTTGCGAAATCTCTCAATCATGAAAAGTTCATTCATGGAATGATTTACGGTGAATTTCAAAATCAAATTGCTCGAGTAGCAAAAACGCTTTATCCACTATCGAGTTCTACAATAGTTAAAAGTAAGGTAATATCGTTTCCTGAGGGAGTAGAAGACAAGGAAGTTGAATCTAAGCAATTTGATATTGTTGAAATTGATGTCAAAAGAATAAGAAAATCAGATATTAAAAGAACTGAGAGAATAAATGTAAAAAAATTTGCGCATGCTAAGACTTCATCAAATAGAGAGATTCAAACTTCAGAGGCCGAGGACCTTACATCCGATGATTCAGGAGAAGAAAACGAGGAAGATTAAAATAATTGTAATTTAATACATGGATGAAAAGCTTTTTAAAAGGATATTAAAATATAATTTTAAAGTTAAGTTGCCTAATATTAAATTCTTTTTACTTATTAAAAAATGAATTAATCAATACATTACATATGATTATCAAATTTACTTACAAAATTATTAAGATAATTTTGTAAATGTTTATAGTGTTTTAGATCTCCTGAAAACTCGTATTGCAAGACATGTTCCTGAGAAAGTGTTTTTATTAAATTTTGGAGAAGTTCATAAATTTTAGTAAAATTTCCCGATGCAAAAATATCTAAAGAATATCCGTAAATTTCAGAAAAGATAAACATTTTTTGAGGATTTTCTGTACCAAAATCATTTATATGAATCTCTTTTATATATAAATTTGTTCGAATTAACGTATTCATTTCAATTGTAGCTAATTGTGCTGATAAATTAGAACTATACAATTCAATATTTTCTTCATTAATCTCTTTTTCTAAATTATTTAAAAGACCCTTATCATATAGTTGGGATGTTATCGGTAATCCTTGAGAAGATATTCCACAATATAATATTTTGTTATCAAAGTAATTTTCACTATCTCCATTTATTTCTTCAATTTGTAATTGATTTTCATAGGTCTCTGACAAAAATTCAATAATTATCTTAACAACCTCCCTAAAAATTAATTTTTTTGAAGCATGCTTTAGGACCTCAACTGATTTATAATATTCATTAATTTTATCATAAAATTCTTCTAAGATATCAATTGCTACATTAGAACCGAATCTAATATCTCCAAGAAGACAAAAAAATAAATTTTGACGGGTACTAGTTATTAGATGTTTTATTATCATTCGCTCTTCTTGTCCTGCCGAATTTTGAAAACAGAGATTGTTCAATCGCCAAGTTTGTTTAGGATTTAAACTTCTGATAAGTTTCTCAATAAATAAAAGTATCTCAAATGTTGTATATGTATATTCATTAGAACAATACAGAATTTCATCTTCTAATATAATGCTATATCCGGTTATCAATAAAATAAACGCCTATAAATATTAATAGAGTTAAATGACTATATATTTTGAAGTGCTTAAAGTCGTTAAGACTCAAAAAAGCTAATTAAATCAATAAATGTGTTTAGGATAAAAATAATTTAAAACTTTAATCTTTTATCATTATATCAATATAATTGAATTAAGAACTTAAATATGGTTTGAACAATAAAAATTTTTAATTTATTTGGCTCAAAATTATTAACATAGAATTATTTTAAAAAATTAATGTATTTTTAGATGAGAATCAAAAATTTTCAAATAAACAAAATTGATTTTAATTAGATAGTAGTAAAACAAAGGATCATCAATATAAAACGATAACGATTTAAATGAGTTCAAAAATTTTAAAGCATTTAGAAAAAAAGAAAATTCATAAGGTTGCCGAAATGCTCCTTAATTCAGAATACGCGATTGTATTAACAGGAGCAGGCGTTTCTACAGAGTCAGGAATTCCAGACTTTCGAGGAGAAGGGGGAATTTGGGAAAAATATCAACCTGAAATTTATGGAAATATCCAATCTTTTATTCAGGATCCTTCAAAATTCTGGAAATTTGCTGAAAAGATTGCCCCTAAATTATTTAAAGCTAAACCAAATCCCGGTCATTATGCATTAGCTGAACTTGAAAATATGGACATATTAAAAGCAATTATTACGCAAAATGTAGATGAGTTACATCAAACGGCAGGAAATATTATGGTATATGAGCTTCATGGAAATATTAATCGCTTTACTTGTTTTGGATGCAAAGCATCTTATTCCAAAGATGAGGTTCTCCGTAAATTAAAGAAAGAAAAACATCGTCCTCCAATTTGTAGCTTTTGTGCTGCTCCTTTAAAACCCTCCGTGGTATTATTCGGTGAGAATTTACCCACATTTGAGATTTATCAATCGCAAGCATTATCGAAAAAAGCAGATCTAATGTTAATTGCGGGCTCATCTTTATCTGTAGCACCCGCATGCGATTTACCATTATATACTCTTCAAAATGGTGGAAAACTTGTTATTATAAACGATTCCCCTACGCATTTGGATGAAAGAGCAGATGTTGTTATCCATCACAAGACAGGAATAATTTTACCATTAATAGTACAAGAAATTAAAAACCTAAAAGAAACTAATGAATCATTAAAAATTAAAGAGGATAAATTGAATTAATTATAATTTTATTATTTTAAGAATATTTTTTTGTAAATGTTAAAAGAAAATGCTATAATTAAAGACTGGAGAAACATAGACCTGTCATTTGGGCTTATCTACCCTAATGTTTACCAAATTGGTATGTCATCCTATTCTCTTAGACTGATCTACTTTATAATCAATTCTTATAATAATTTTGTGTGTGAGCGCATTTTTTTGCCCGATAAAATAAGATATCCTGCATCTGAGGATTATTCTTCAGAAAATCAACTTAGAAGCATTGAAAATAAAGTCGATCCTAAGGATTTTGACATCTTAGGGTTTTCCATTCAATTTGAGAATGACTTTAAAAATATTTTATGGATCTTAGAGAAAGCAGAAATTCCAATAGAAAGAAAAAAGAGACAAGAGTTTTCAAATAATGGAAATAAATTATTTCCTCTAATTATAGGAGGCGGACCAGTTGCAACGTCAAATCCGATCCCTTTTAGTCGATTTTTTGATTTATTCTTTATAGGGGACTCAGAACCTAATCTTGAAGAAGTTTTAAAGATTCTTCTGAATCATAAAAATAATGGGTTATCTTATCATCAATTTTTGAATTCTATTAAACATATTGAAGGAATCTATATTCCCTCATTGAACAATAAAGTTAAAAGGTCAGTTCTCAGTGATCTTGATAAATCTCCCATTCCCAATATTCAACTAATTTCTGAGACTTCAAAAGAAAAAAAAATCTTTGAACAAAATTTTTTTATTGAAGTTAATAGAGGCTGTCCTTATATATGTAAATTTTGCATTTCGTCTTTTCATAATTCTCCATTTAGAAATAGAAGCTTTAAAAACATTACACAATCTATAGAAAATGGCTTAAAATACTCAATGATTAATAAAATTAGTCTAATAGGTTCATGTGTTTCGGCTCACCCAAAATTTCTAGAAATATGCGAGTTTATCTTAAAGAAAGGAATGAAATTTTCAATCCCATCAATACGTATTGACCATTTGAATGAAGATATATTAAAATTACTCGAGTTGAATAAAACACAGACGATAACAATTGCCCCCGAAACAGGTACTGAAAATCTAAGATTTGCTCTAGGCAAAAGGATTTCTAATGAAAAAATTTATACTACTGTCGATTTGATTCGGAAATCTTCAATAAGAAATATCAAATTTTATTTTTTAATAGGATTACCAAATGAAACTGAAGAAGATATTGAAATCCTAATAAAAACCTTAAATGAATTCAGTAATATGGGTTTTGAGAAAGGAGCATTAAAAGTAAATATTAATATCTTGATTCCTAAATTAAACACCCCCTATGAGACTCAGATTGAACATTTAACCGATGAGAAAATTAATAATCTTAAATTTAGCTATCAAAGAATTGAAAGGAAATTAAAACACAATCCTGCTATTAAATTAAAATTCCAAAAATTCAATGATTTAATTAAACAGGCGCGACTTCAAGCCCTTATATCTTTAGGAAACATGGAAGTCTCATCTTTGTTAACTAATTATTATTTGGAGGGCGCAAATTTCGGAGCATTACGAAAAGCAGAACGACAATGGGATTCAACTATTAATGACTACTTTAAAAATATTATAAATGGATATATCCCTTGGAAAGTATGGGAATTTAAAAAAAAAGAAAACTAAATTATTAGTCGATTTTTTCAATCTTTTCCTTTGGTGCACCACAAACGGGACATTTATCGGGAGCCTTACCCTCAAAGGTCATACCACAGACGGAACAAACATATATGTCCTCTGCGTCTCTATCTTTACCATTCTCTACAGCTTTTAAAGCTTTTTCATAAAGTTTATGATGCACCTTTTCAGCCGCTAGAGCATAATTAAATGACATTTCAGCCCCTTTATTTCCATCCCCTTTTGCATCTTTAATAAAGTCAGGATACATACTCGATAATTCATAGTATTCTCCTCCAACCGCTTCTTTTAAGTTTTCAAGAGTGGATTTTATTCCTTTTAATTGTCGTAAATGTGCATGGGCATGTACTGTTTCTGCAGCAGCAGCTGCCCTAAAAAGTTTAGCGACGTTTGGAAATCCCTCTTGATCAGCTTTTTTCGCAAAAGCTAAATATTTTCTATTTGCTTGACTCTCCCCGGCAAAGGCTGCTTTTAAATCATCTTCTGATTTAGTCATTTTACTTCCACCTTCGTTTTAAGTTTTTAATTTAACTAATTTTTGGAACTATTTTAATTTGGTTTTTATAATTCATAAATCCGATATGGAATTGATTAAGGAGTTTATAGAATTTATTGTACATATAACTAATTTCGTAGATAATCATCATTCTTACCTATTAAGTTTATCTTTGATATACTTTACAACTCTATAAAGGTAATATTTTGCAATTTCAAATTATGTACATCGATCAAAAACAAGTATCACAAAGTATAAATCTTCCACAAATTCAGAAAAAATAAGCTGATTGTTGTATAAAGTATAGCACAATTTTAAGATTGAATTATTACAGATTTTGACCCTAAACTCCACCTCTTTTAGAAAGTCTCTTAAATACACTCCATTTATGGAAGAAAAAATTGCTTTTCCGTTTTAAGTTAGCCAAACAGCACCCTCATTTTAACCATTTGCTGAAATCTTTTTTATATATTCAATAATTTCTTTTTTTTTAATTAAATCAAACTCATATCTATTTCTATCTCTAAAAATATCGTCTATTCTATCGTTCAGATTTTAATCTCCAACACATTCTGTGATTATATTAATATTGTTCTTTATCATATAATTAAAAAAATGTTTATCAATATCAGAAATAATTTCCTCTAAGAAAATTATGTTCACGATAGTATCCCATAATTACGCATAATCCATTGAATTTCTTTAAACAATGGCGAATTTAAGCCTTTCCATTTCAAACATTTTGCATTTATCCCCAATTACTTTTTTAGTAAAAGATGTAAGAGTGGTAAAAAATGAAATAATTAGAATGATCTCCATTTTATAGCAATTTGTGAAATTGTGAGCTTGGATCCAAATAACAAATTCATTAAGTTTGAAATGACTGTGAATTGATGATTTATGTATCGATTTATTTACTTTTAGGGAAATATTCGCGCTCTTTTCTACAATTATATAAATCTTTTTAAACTGAAAGTATAAAAAGCTCGATTATTCATTTAATTTTTTATAGCGTAAGTATAACCAATTAAAATTATTTTGGAAAATTAATCAAGATATTTACTATAGTACAAAAATATAGATCGATATATTTAAAAAGATTAGAGGCAAAAATAATAATAACAAACTTTAATTTAAAACTAAATACAAAAATTGGATGAAAGCAAAATGAAGAAAAAAATACTATATGGCATTTTCTTTATATCCATTTTTCTCTTAAGCACTGCTTCAATGGTAACTCCCGTTCGTGGGTATGATTTCGGCGTTCCTGATGCGGCTGTAGGAGTTACTGCCGAATCTGAAATAAAGATCTATGATAAGGATGAATGGAAAGACCATTTAGGCAGTGATGTTGGTACTGATGAACTTTTTGTCGGAGATACCGATGAAGTAGGAGCTAAATCGAAATCCGTTTATTTAGAGATTGAAAAAAGATATGATGATAAGGGAATTAAATACGTGGGAGATTACGTATGGGAGGGTGACATTAAAGACGGAAATGATCTCTCGAGACAAACCGTAGCATCATTGTATAATCCCCTTGTATCAGGAGATTATGGTCCTTTAATGTACTTCTACAACGCATGTGCTTGGCTTTCTCTTAATCCAACGGCTTTTGGGTTACCTGTCGTATTATCGGGAGCTAATCAGAGTGTTGCGTATGAACTTGCAACGACGATTAATGGTTCAATTCTTGATCCAATTGCGGGAGTTGCAGCAAATCCTATTCTTTCTTATGAGGATGCGGCCGGATATAATAAAAAATACGACGGATATTACCTTCATCGAGATTATTGGGAATACACCGATAAGGCGTATAAAGCAAAACCTGACGATAAGGATTATGAAATTCCGTTTCTTGCCGATCCATATGATTGGTTAAGCGCCTGGGAATATACTAATCTATTCAAAGAAAATCAGATAATGGATGTTTACACCCTTTTGGGCATCTGGGGGCAAAACTGGCAATATGCAGGTGGCGCAAACCCAACTGGTGGTATGTTCGGTCATGGACCAGGGGGTTCCATGAGTCAAGCTGATGTCGAAGTCTACGAATATCTCAATACTACTATTATTCCCACCTTTATTAATGTTTTAGTAATTTTAGGGGAAATGACAGCAAAACAAGGAGCTGATCTTCTTGACGCAATTGATATACCAAATGATCTCTCTGCTCTCGAAGTAGTATACCCCGGATGGAATGGCGGAGATTATTATACAGACCGTGTTTATGGCATGTGGGGTACTCCAATGAAAATTTTGCAGATTATGGCGGAGAGTATTGATTTTGGATATCCGTCTAAACCCGGATTTCTCCTTAGTACGCTATGTGCAGGACTACCAGTCTATGTACCTCAAGATGATTTTACGGCAAAAATAGTGAAGATATTCAACATTAGGGATGATATACTATATAAAGTACCCTTTGTCAGCCGAGAGTTTGAAGATGCGGAAGGGATACCAGTTTTCATACCTGTATATGCTTATTTTGATATTTCTGCTGAAAATGGTATTGTAACTGTTGGAATCGAATATAAAGATGGTATAAGATATGATCCTAGTGATCTTTTTAACGGCGAGGCAGACCCGAATGAACTGGATGATTTTGAAGTTACATTTGCCTACGGAGATACGGGTGGTCAGGGTACTGTGCAGGTAAAGGATGGTGATACCGTATTCTGGGAAGCTGGTGCTGTTCAAGGCATTCCTGGCTTTGAAATTACCATCATTTTAGGTGCTTCTGCGTTGAGCATTTTAGCACTAATTTATGTCGTCATGAAAAAGAGAAAAATGTAAAACGAATATATTCGAAATATTAATTAAAAATTAAATTAACTTTTTTTTTTATATTTACTACTCTTTATCCTCTACTTTTTTACAAATCCTTCGTTCCAGATTCCTATTTTTGATGAGTGAGCTACTTTTCATTAAAATGCACAATTCTCTAAAATCTGTGAACTTTGAATAATTAATTATAGAAATTATAAGAATGATTGGTTGACTTTCTGAAAGGATATAGAATTTTAATTAAAAATGTATTATCGCCTTAATTTCGACAAATTCAAAAAAGGCAAATAGACTGATATTATTAACATTCTATGATATGTTTTTCCCTAATCTTTAAATAGGAGCTTGACTATTCAATATTTAAATTTAATAAATTTTAAAACATAAATCAAATCAATAAAGGAGGAATAAAAAATGGCTAAAAAAAGTGGTGGAGCTAAAACAGAGGCCCTGTTTGTAAAAAGCAAAGTCCGAGAATATATTAAATCAAAAGGCTGTAATACTAGCGGTGATTTAATAGACGGCGATGCTCTAAACAACGCATTAATTGGCGTGCTAGATAAAGCAATTGCGAGGGCCAAAGCTAACGGTAGAAAGACCGTTCAAGAAAAAGATTTATAATTGAAATGTAATACCTTATGAAACTGCACTCAACTATTATCTAATTTATTTTCTTTTAATTAATCTATTTTTTTTCTTTTTTTATATTATTTTTTCATTTACTTTACTTCATAAAAATTAGAAATTAATTACAGTATTAACTTTTAAATTGCTAATGAAATAATTATAAAATACACACATAACCTTTTATAAAAAGAATAAGAGTTCCCTCAAATCGCCTTATCATAACACTTTATCCTTTAGATCAGGTATCTTTTATTCTTTTATCTCTTTTTCTTTTTTATATGAGAATTAGAATTTTATTTAAGAAGTTTGTTTATCTACAATAAAAAATCCTATTGATAAAACACTTTTTAATCTTTGAAGTTTTTCATATATCCCTTTTACTCTCTCCTGAGATCCTGAAACTGCTATTATTTCAAGACATTTATCAAATTCCAAGTGGATATGCATTGTTGATATTATAATATCACCATAATGATGCTGAATATCATTTTTTATAATTAAATCAGTTTGTTGAACATTCGCATATATGGGTCTTGAAGTATAATCATGGTCATGTTGATTACCTTGAGCAAAATCATGTTCATGATGATGCTCAGCATCTTGTATATGTTTATGATCTTTAGTCGATTCATTATCATGTTCGTGAGGGTGTTTATGAGTTGGATCGAAATGTTCATGCGTCATAATCATAGTTATGCATCCCACAACATCGCCGCTTAATGAATCTATGCTTTCTTCATTTATCATATATGCATTCATTGCCTTTCGAATGCAATCAGATCTGGACATCTCTTTTCTTTTTCTGAATTGCTCAAAGTTTTCATATAATTCTTCTGGAAGTGATACTGTAAATCTCTTGTATTCTTTTTCTTTTTCTTCCATCTCTTTAAAAGTCTCTATTATCTTGATATTTTAAAATTATTTATGAATAAATATTGCGATTGGAACACTTGCTTCACGCCATTGAGCAATTTTACCTGAATATTCTAAATTTAATTTAGATCGTCCATGATCTCCCAAAATTATCATTAAAGAATTCTGTCTAAGTTGTTTGTAATTACTTAGAATCCATTTATCAGTACGATTAATTAATTTTTCAATTAAATTTTCCGGCGTTCTTTGCTTTAATCTTTGCTGCTGTTTGTGTAAATTTTCGAAGTCTAAATAATGCATCCATGAGAGGTCATAATTATTAATTGCTTTGGCAGATTCAACCCAGGTTGCCATATCGGTCTCTTTTGGAATGGATAATGTGCCCCCATCATAACGTTCCAAATCTTTTTTTCTAGCGATAAAGCATGATTTTTTCCCACCATTATTAAGATATCTAAGTAAATGAAATCCGTTTGGTTCTATATCAAATCCTCCAAACATGAGTTGATGGAATACTCCTAAAGTATAGGGATTTTTAGTACTTAATAGTAGCATGACTTCAGAATTCGTGATCATGAACTGAGGCTTATGGTATGTGATTTCAAATAAGCCAAAATTATCTATCATATTTAGGCTAATTCTGTTGATTCCCCGATAAAGATCTAAAATAGGTTGAACGGCTTCTGGAACATGCTTAGGAGGAGTGATTTCTAATAATTGAAGTATTGTAGCTGGTAATTGAGCCATATAACATTTTAATGTTTGAAGTTCGCTCATAATAAACAGTGCCTTAAATTTAAAACAATTAAAATAATTTTACTTATTCTTAATATAAATATAATTATAACACTTTAATTATTTTTAGTAATAACAAGAATAATTTTCTAACATTCAATTTATTTTTGATTATCAACCAGAATTGAAGGAGAGATAATGATCTTAAGATGAAATTATTATATGTTGACGCTATTAACTCTGGTATATCAGGAGATATGTTTTTAGCAGCACTTTTGGGGTTAGTTGAAAGCCCACACAGAATTTTAGATGATTTAAACAAATTATCAAATTATCTCTCAGGAGTTTCAAAGTTGGAAATAAATTTAATTAAGAAAAAAATATCTGGCATTTTGGTAAATCAGATTAAAATCGACGTAAAAGAAAGTAGAACCCACAGAAATTCTAAATCATTAATAAATGCGTTAAACAAATTTTCGGAAGATACCAATTTTTCCAGTCAAGCAAAAAAATATGCAAATGAAGTTTTGACTTCACTTATTCAAGCAGAAGTAGAGGTTCATGGAGAATTAAGTGAAAATATACACTTACATGAGTTAAGTTCTGTGGATACATTAATTGACATTTTAGGGGTTTCTAAGGCATTAGATGTTCTAGGAGGTTTTAACGAAGATTTTGAGGTTTATTGCAGTAAATTACCCTTAGGAGGGGGGAGAATTAGAACCGCACATGGCATCTTACCCGTACCTGCCCCCGCAACTTTAAAAATTTTAGAAAAATCAAATTTAGTCATCCATAATGGTCCAATAGAAAGTGAACTTGTGACTCCTACTGGAGCAGCCTTATTGGCTAATTTAAATCCGAGAGTACAAGAATATGATATGAAGCTTACTAAGATTACCTATAGTACAGGGCAAAAAGAATTTAAAGATTTTTTAAATATGTTGAGATTGTTTTATGGAGAAATCAGAACCATTGACATTTATGAGAAAAAACACCCTCTTCAAAAATATTTAGAACCGATTATAATCTTAGAAACGGATGTTGATGATGTATCAGGAGAAATCCTAGGACATTTCATACAAAAATTTGAAGAAGAAGAGGTTTTAGATGTAAAGATTTTAACCGGTATTACAAAGAAGAATAGACCCGGTCATATAATAAAAGTAATGTGTCATCCAGATAAAAAATTTGAATTAACTGAAAAAATTTTAGAAGAATTAGGAACATTAGGTGTAAGAATGAATATGTTGTATCGCGTATGCATTGACAGAGAGAATAAACAACATAAGATTGAGATAGATGATAAAAGATATGAATTAAATTACAAAATTTCTTTCATTGAAATTGAAGATAAGAAAAAAATTATCAATATTAAGCCTGAGTTTGAAGATCTTAAAAGAATTAGTGAACTTTCAGGATTTTCTTTAAAAAAAATTCAGTTATTTGCGCAATCCCAATTAGCGCAACTTTATAAAAGTGATAAGGATTTTATATAAGATGATGCTTGAGTACCTTCTAGAAAAAAGAAAAAAATAGATTTTTGAGAAATGATATTCGAAAGAAATTGTACTTAATATTTGTCGATATGAAATTTATTCCTTAAATATTCATCCTCAAAAATATCTTTTGAAAAATCATTTAATCGAGAGATTTCTTTCTCAATCTCTTTACATTTTCTTAATTTTCCAAGTTCTCGAAAAACTTCTGATGCGTTTTTAAATACGTTTATGCACTCTTCGTAATTTCCGGAGACTTCAAGATCTTCTGCAAGATACAGCAACCCTTCTGCAACATCACTTTTTTTGCCAAGCATCCTTTGAATTTTCAATGATTCCCTATGATAATTTAAGCTTTCAACATAATTTTTAAAAATTGAATGGGTTCTACCTAATGATCTTAAAACAATTGCCTGCTCTTCAATTAACTGATTTTCTTTACAATGATTCAAAATCGAATTTAAATACTGAATATACGCCGATTTCTCTTTAGATGAGTCTATATATGACAATGCTTTTTCGTAAAAGTCCAAAGCATTACTTAAATCCCCGTTTTCATAAAATTTTTTTGATTTCTCAAAAAATTCATTATTCATAATTGCGACCATCGGTCTCAACTACATAAAATACAGTTTTTTTTTATAAATTTTTTTTTAAAGAATAAGTCCAATAATAATTATAAATTAAAAGGTATATAAATCTATTGGATATCTAATTGATTAAATATCCATTTGAATATTCCCACAAAAGTGGGAAAAAACTTTCCCATTTGTTTCACTCAACCTTCCATTTATAATACAATTAAATAAGTATTTTTCTATGATCACATTGCATATGATTGAAAAAAATTCAAAAGTAGAAAATTTGGAGAGAGTATGGAGAATTAGGGATTTAATTGAATATCTTGAAGATATCAAGGATGATATCATAGATCATTTGAGAAAGGAAGGAGATTTAAATGAAAATGCTGAAAGTGTTTGGATTTCAGATGCAAAAGAGTTTTATTATCATGTAGTAGGAGCATGGGAGATGCTACGAGCTACAGCAGAAGGAAAAGAAAAGTATTTAAATATATTATTTTTTTGAGCATTCAAGAATTCAATAATCGAATCAGTAGTTATACCAAGTATAACACATTCTAATTGTAGATTTATTCTTTAGAGTTTAAAATAGGCTTTTCTTATATTAATAAATTTACAAATCTTTTTGATAAAAATCCTTAGAAAAAAAATAATATATTACAAAAATAGAAAACTCATAATTATTGGGAAATTTTATTGGCGATGAGTGCTGCTGATGCCCCCGCTCCAAATCCATTATCAATATTAACTACTAATAATCCAGGTGAGCATGATTGTAGCATAGTAGTTAGCGCCCCCTTTCCTTTCTCACCTAACCCATAACCTGATGAAACTGGAACACCAATCACTGGAACATCAACTAAAGCAGCAACTACTCCAGGTAAGGTCCCCTCCATACCAGCACATACAATTATTACATTGACTTTATTTTTTATCATTTCACTTAATGGGGTAAAAATCCTGTGAAATCCCGCTATTCCGACGTCATAACCAGTAAAAACTTCACATCCCATTACTTCTGAAATAATTCTAGCTTCCTCCGCTACAGGAATATCAGAACTTCCTGCCGTAATAATTCCTACTCGCCCATTTTTTTTCACAAAATTAAATGTTTTCTCCCTAATTATTATAATTTTTCCTAATTCATTAATTTCTAAATCGAACTCATTGCTTTTATTAAATCTATTTTTTATGAGTACTTCTTGTTCTTGGTTATAACGGGAGATAATAGCAAATTTGTTCTTATTCAAAAAAGAATTTATAATTTCGAGAACCATTCGAGGTTCCTTATTTAGAGCATAAACAACTTCTGGAACTCCGGTTCTAGTCTTACGAAATAGATCTAATTGAGCTAAATCACCAACTTGTTCAATCAAATCAGCTCGTAATAATTTTTCAGCTTCTTCGATTGAAATTTTTTTTTCCTGAACTTTTTTTAAAATTTCTCTCATTTCATCCATTTTTAATCAATTTCCATAGGGATTAAATATTTTTATCATCTTTTCTAATTTTTCTTTTTCATACTCCTTAGTAAAATTAGATATATATCCTTCAATTCCAAAATAATCTTGAGTATCAGAAATTTCTCCTTTAAGTAGATCTGGTTTAAAAATATCGCCATTTAAATTGGGAGGTCGACCATAAGATTTTGCTAACTTCCATCCATTTATTTTAAAATCTAACTTTTTCCAATCATTAGAGTCAAAATTTACCCCAGAAATGCAAATCCATGAATTATCAGTAATGAGCTCAGTTACTTTTTCATTATTTAATAGAATCTGCCCATATAGATTTATTGCTCCTTTATAATTATCGTAATTATATGCTTCAATAGCAATGATGTTTTTGCCCTCTTTAAGATAGTTTGTAATATCAAAAGTTTTTACTCGTAAAACAATAGGTAATATAGACATCGAATATCTACTGAGTACTTGTCCTATATACTCATTATTTATATAGATTTTCATATGATTATTGGCAATTCCTTGAATGATCGCCCTTTTTATGGGCTGGTTAATATCAATCTTTTTTCTTAAATAGCATGGTTCGATTACATTGCTTTCATCTTCTGTCCAAATCCATTCTGATCTTATATATGGATCAACAAAATAAATTCTCTCATTAACCTGAGATATTTTTTTGTCATATTCTTTAATTAGAAAATCGAACAATTTCATTATACTATTTAAGCAAGGTCGCTTAGCAGCTCTTAACCAGAGTTTTTCAAACTTGCTTTTTAAATAAATAATTTTGTTTTTAATATAATTCAAATCAGAAATGACGCTTTGAATATCCGTGTCGCTTACTTCAGATTGATTTAATATTTCTGAAACCTTATGGGAAATAACAATCTTTTCCCTAAGGTACTTTGCTAACTCGGCTCCATATTCAATGTACTCAAAATTTTCCATTTCAAACCTCACTTTCGATTTGAGCTTATTATAAATTTCTAAACAATTGTTTGCTAAATCACCCAATTTTTCATAACTTTCAAATGGTGGTTTAAAAATTTTAGTAGGAAAAGGATGTTTAAAAAAATATGTAAAAAATAGAGGTGGCAGTAAAACCGATACTCTATAGTAAAGTGATGCGGATTTACTTAACAATGTAAACAATTTATTAAATTTGCTAGTTAAATCCTTTTCAATTCCATAAAAAAAGAATCCATAATTAGTTTTAAATTCATTATAGTTAAAATTTAATGTTTTCCATGCGACAGCACCATTTAATATTGCTCCAAATATTTCATTCTCTCTAAATGAATAATATCTCATATCTCCCCATGTGGAAGTTAAGACTCCTAAGCAACCCTTATCTCTATTATTATAAGCTGTTTTTATAAAATTAGTTATATTTTTACTAGCGTTTTTATTATCTGGGAAATTTCTTTGCCAATTTAACATTGAAGGACTACCAATAACCCGAAATCCAGCTTCTAATAACTTCGCTAAGATAGGAAAGCTCTTTTTAGGAACATAATCCCAATACATAAGGATAATATCTTTATTTATATTTTTTAGAAGATAATCATCATTTCTTACTATATCATCATACATTATGACATTTGTTTTTCCAGAATCTCTAACTAAGTGATAGATTTTATTATAAAATTCCGCTAGTGCTTCACTTTTACCCTTCTGAGCAATAAAGTCTTTTGAGTTGTATCTTCCAACGTCGAAACTCTCATCACAAGCTATATGGAAATTAATTGA
>JBHLNT010000330.1:0-3317 GCA_048941265.1 Promethearchaeota archaeon | reverse complement strand
TAGCAAAATTAAAGGATTTAGAATAATCAATTTAAAATTTATCTTTTTTTTTCTTTTCTTTATAATTTTCAGCCATTATCTTCCGAAAATAAAGTTTTTAGTTATAAAGATATTTACCAATGTAAGAAAAAATTAGGAACAAATATAAAAAATCGTTGTAATATGAAAAAAAATGATTATCAAATTCAGCCAGTATCTTTTACCAATGTTAAAATCACTGACAAATTTTGGTCATTCCGAATTGAGACCAATCATAAGGTAACAATTCCATATACTTTTAAAAGATGTGAAGAAACTGGGCGTATAGCCAATTTTTCAAAGGCAGCAGGATTAATTAATGACAAGACATTACCAGATCAACCATACGATGATTCGGATGTGTTTAAAATTATTGAAGGTGCCGCATATTCATTAAGTATAAATTCAGATCCTAAGCTTGAAGAATACGTTGATGAAATCATTGAAAAAATCGCAGCTGCTCAAGAAGAGGACGGTTATTTATATACTATAAGGACCATTAACCCTGAAAATCCACCCGAGGGAGTGGGAAAAGTACGTTGGGAGAATGTTTCATTAGAAAGCCATGAATTATATAATATTGGTCATTTAATAGAAAGTGCTATAGCATATTATCAAGCTACTGGAAAGAGGAAACTTTTAAATGTTGCTATAAAAAGTGTAAACTTGATCCGAAACGTTTTTGGTTCAGGAAAAAATGAAAGTGCTCCTGGACATCAAGAAATTGAATTGGCCCTAATTAGGCTATATCGAATTACTGGTAATGAAAAATTTTTAGATCTTGCAAAATTTTTTCTCGATATCCGTGGCTCTAAGGAGGCAATCGGCTATGAAGATTATTTAAAAAAATCAGAAGCTTTACCTATTCCTAAAGGATTAAACAAACTCGAGTTTAATCAAACACATAAAAAGATAATAGAACAGGATGAGGCTGTGGGACATGCCGTTCGCGCTGTATATATGTATTCTGCTATGGTTGATATCGCAGCGCTTAAAAATGATAAAAAATACATCAACGCAATCAATCAATTATGGGAAAATGTAGTCTCAAAAAAATTAGCTATTACAGGTGGTATAGGTGCCAGGCGTTGGCGATATGGCGAAGCTTTTGGTCTGAATTATGAATTACCTAATATGAAAGCATATAATGAAACTTGTGCCTCAATCGGAAACGTTTTTTGGAATCATCGCATGTTTTTATTGCATGGTGATGGAAAATACATAGATGTGCTGGAACGTATCCTATATAATGGCTTAATATCAGGTATCTCTTTTGATGGAAATCTTTTTTTTTATCCCAATCCGCTTGCTTCTAAAGGAATTCATAAGAGAAGTCCATGGTTTACAACAGCTTGTTGTCCAACAAATTTAACTCGATTTATACCATCTATTCCGGGTTATGTTTATGCACAAGGTGATGATATATTATATGTCAATCTCTTTATAGGAAATACCGCCAATATTTCACTGGATAAAGAACCTATGTTAATCACTCAAGAGACAGATTATCCTTGGAATGGAAATGTAAAGATAAAAATTAATCTTCAAAATAAAGAAGAATTCACTATTGCAATCAGAATTCCTGGATGGTCGCAAAATAAACCCGTTCCTAGCGATTTATATAGCTATATTAACGAGATTAATACTAAAATAAGCCTTAAAGTGAATGGTGAACCATTTAATGTTATTCAAAAAAAAGGATTCGTTTATATTAAGCGTAAATGGACTGATGGTGATACAATTGAAGTCGATATACCAATGCCCATCAGACGTGTAATTGCACACGAAATGGTTAAAAATAATAATGGAAGAGTGGCTTTAGAACGCGGACCGATCGTTTATTGCGTGGAATGGTCTGATAATAATGTGCAAAGTTTATTCCATTTGTTTTTAGAGGATGATGATGAACTTAAATCAGAATATCGAGATGAGATTCTTAATGGAATTGTGATTATTACTGGTAATATTCATTATCTTCAGAAAACTAATATTCATATAGAGAAAATTAAGACAGAATTTCTCGCAATTCCATATTATTCCTGGGCACATCGAGGAAAAGGAGAAATGACAATATGGATGCTCAGAGATCTTAAGGCTTTTGGAAAATCTTTAGATTAAAATATTAAAAAATCTAATAAAATTTTTAATTAACGATTTACTCTCAAATTCTTTTTTCTTGTATACTGCGAAATTTTAGGTAATATTGGAACAAATTCCATTGGATCTTCGAAGACAGGAACATTTTTTTCTAATGATTTTTTAAACAATCTGTCTCGATCTTCTGGACATTGGATTCTTTTTATGATTGGAATTAATGGTTTATGATGTTTATGTCCCAATGCTAAGGCTTCAATTATATTTTCCTCGTATGAGGGATCAAAAGTGATTCTGTAAGTATGATCGCTGTTAAAATAAAAGCTAGGCATATCTACTATTACTCCATCAATTTTTTTGTCTGCCAATGAGAGATCAAGGATTTTATAAACTGATTTACTACTAAAAACTTGGGCTGAGACATCAAGAGGATTTTTAGGGCTTGTTCCATTTGTAAAGAAATTTGACGTTATTTGTTTTTGTATATCTGGACTGAAAGGTGGGACATTCATTCCTGCTTTTTCAATCATATCAGTTAAAATAACACCATAACCCCCGCTGGCACTGAGCACAGCAAGATTATTCAATTCAAAAAGTCCATAATATTTAATTAAATAGGCTGTCGCTAATAATTGTTCGATTGAATTTACTTCAATTATATTATATTGTTCAAAAATAGCTTTCCATATGTTATTTTCTCCTGAAATTGAAGCTGTATGAGTTTTAGCTGCAATAGAGCCTGTTTTTGTTTGACCTCCTCTTACTATAATAATTGGTTTTTTGTAATTTTTAATATTAAAATCAAAAACTTTTCTAAGAATTTCCCCTCTTTCAGGTTTAATTCCTTCTAAATAACATAATATTATATCAGTTTCGGGGTCATTAATCATAAAATAAAGTATATCAACGAAATCAACATCAGTACCATTACCAAATGAAAAAACTTTTGAGAAATTCATTCCCAAAACATCTGCTCCATATATTACTAAATTACATATTCCTCCCGATTGAGCTATAAAACTAAGATTCCCGCTTTTGGTAGGAAATCGTGATCTCCATGCGATTCCTAATTTGGGATAATATAATCCTAAACCATTTGGACCGAGGATTCTAACTTTATTTTTGGCTCTTTTCAAGAGTTCTCTTTCTAACTCTGCACCTTCTTCTGTTCCCGAATCTGAGAATTCTGCTGTAAACACCGTAGC
>JBHLNT010000329.1:0-3318 GCA_048941265.1 Promethearchaeota archaeon | reverse complement strand
ACTTCTGCACAAGTTGAGCATCCTCCAGCACATACTTCATTATCAATACTTACTGTCGCAATTGCATATTGTTTAACTATTCTTCCATTCTCCAATTTTTTAGCAGTAAATTCAAGTTTAGGAACTGCATTTTGTGCTACTATTGGGATATCTTCAAGATTTAGAACCTCACCATCTTTTTTTAGGGTAAGAGCACTGAATGGACACATATAAACGCAAGTTCCACAAAAAACACATTTTTTAGGATCATACACTTGAGGGATAATGTCTACTGTGGTTGGAAATCTGCGTGAAGCTCCAATAGGTCCCCGAGAAATTGCTTCTTTAGGACATACCCGAGCACATGTTCCACATCCAACACACTTTTCGCGGCTTAAGATTAATTCCAAACTTTCGGTAAGGAATTGAACTTTTACAGTTTCTTGATCTTTTTCAATTTTTCTAGATATTTTTGGGAATGACACTTTTTTATACCTCCTCTACGCATAAAATTTTAATTGCTACTTGTGGACAGGTCTTGACACAAACTCCACAACCATCGCAGTTTACTTCTCGTTCATTCTTATAAATAGGTGTTGCCAAACCGTTCTTTACTAAAATAACGGCATTTTCTTCATTTAAATAACTACGTTTACGTAATTGGTTAAAGTTAATAGGACAACTAACCACACAAGCATTACAACCTGTACAAGTGTTATTATTTATCTGTAATTTAAAAATTTGTGGCATCTCTATTTACCCTCCTTTTTTATGGGATTGGGTCCTAATTCTTTTAATTCGTGGACAAATTCCTCAACAATCTCAGTTAGTTCAGCCCCCTCAGAAGCTGAAACAAAGGCATATTTTACTCTTTTAGGATTTATTCCAAATTGCTTTAAATAGAGATGAAGCATTGGAAGTTTTCTAATCGTTTTAAAATTGCCTTCTACATAATGGCAATCACCTGGATGACAATGCGAAACTAAAACACCATCTGCCCCATTCATTAAAGCATCTAAAACAAATTGAGGTTCTATACGTCCTCCACACATTACTCGCATAATCCTCAAATTTGCCGGTCTTTGCATACGGGATGTGCCTGCTTGATCAGCACCAGCATAAGTACACCAATTACAGCATATCCCTAGAATGAATGGGTTGAATTCTTTATTTTCAGTCATGACTTTTCTATATCAGTAATTAATTTCTATTAAAATTAGTTTGTTATTTTGATCGCATGAAATATTCATTTTATAGATCATAGATTAATATGGAAAAAGTATAGTTTTATAAAAAAATTTCCTTGTCAAATACAAAGTAATTTTCTAGTAAGAGATATTAATTGCTTGAGAAATCAAGTTTAAAATTATAATACTCAAGTTTATATTATAAAAAAATTGAATTTGAATTATCTTTATTTAGTTAAAAATCGAGTCATTTACTAAATTTGTAAGGTTTAATTTTATGAAAAAAGATGTTTTTACCTTTATAGTTGGTGGAAAAGCAGGTGAAGGAACGAAGAAAGCTGGTTCAGTGGTAGCTGAAATTTTTGCGGACAAAGGAAGACATGTATTCGAAATGGATGATTATATGAGTTTGATTAAAGGAGGTCATAATTTTTCAGTTGTAAGTACTTCTACTAGATGGATTAGTAGCCATTATATGAAAGCGGATTTAATTGTAAATTTTGATAAACGAAGTTATGATAATCATTTAGATCATTCTATTACAGATGGAATAATCGTTAATAATTCTAATGAAACAGAGAATATGAAAGGAATAAATTTAGCGATGAGTGAAATAGCGAAAGGATATCCACGTCCCAGTTTAATGTTAGGAGTAGGTGCGGTTGCAATTCTGGCAGCCTCCATTGGGTTTGATAAAAGTAGATTGAATTATATTATTGAGACTCAATATCCTAGAGGGATAAAAGATAATATCTCATACGCAAATAAAATTTATGATGAGATCAATCCTAAAATAGGTGGAAGGTTTGAATTAGAAGATGGTGATGAAAAAAGACCTATTTTTTCAGGGAATCAGACAATAGCTTTAGGAGCTATAGCTGGTGGTTTAAATACATATTATGCTTATCCGATGACTCCATCCTCTTCAATCTTACATTATCTTGCTTCACTTGCCGATAATTTTGGACTTTCAGTTGTCCATCCTGAAAATGAGATAGCCGTAATAAATATGGCTATAGGATCAACGTATACGGGGGCGAAATCAATGGTAGGTACTAGTGGTGGTGGATTTGCTTTGATGGTTGAGGGATTTTCCTTGGCAGGAATGTGTGAATCGCCTGTTTTATGCGTTTTATCAATGCGAGCTGGTCCAGCATCTGGCGTCCCTACATATACCGAACAAGCTGACTTAAATTTCGCTCTTAATGCAGGTCATGGTGAATTTTTGAGAATTATTGCCTCCCCAGGAACTATTACAGAAGCATACCATTTAGCTGCTGAAATGTTAGAACTGGTTTGGAAATTTCAAACACCTGGTATATTACTAACTGAAAAACATCTATCAGAAAGTTTTATGACGGTAGATATAGATATAGATAAAGCTGGATGGGCAAAAGCTGAAATTTATAATGGAAAAGATTACAAAAGATATCAAAGCACGGAAAGCGGGGTATCTCCATTGCTTTTTCCACCCTCAAAAGAAATGATTCATTGGAATAGCTATGAACATGATGAGAAAGGAATAACCACAGAAGAACCAAAAATAATTACGATGATGCATAATAAGCGAAAAAAGAAATTAAAATCTATTGAAGAATATATGAAAAAAATTCATACAGTAAATATTTTTGGGACTGGAGATCCTATCATTTTTACATGGGGCTCAACCACAATGAGTGTTCTGGAAGGGTTAAAATATGGAGAAATTGACGCTACTGTGGTTCAACCTATATATCTCAATCCATTACCTGTTTGGGTATTGAAAGATTTCAAAAATAAAGAGGCCATTGTTGTTGAATTAAATTCCACTGGTCAGCTTGCTTCACTACTTAGAGATAAAGCAGACCTCCATATTAAACAAGAGATAAAACAATATGATGCTCGTCCCTTTGATCCAATAGAATTATCCACAAAATTAAAGGAGGTTATTTAAAGTGGATGACTTAGGGACATATGCAGAAAATACGTGGTGTCCAGGCTGTGGAAACTTTGGAATTCTTGCAGCTTTCAAAAAAGCGATCATTAAATTGGAAGAGAGAGGAATTAAACGAGAATTTTTGGCTATGTCTGCGGGCATCGGTTGTCATGCTAAAATTTTTGATTATTTAAATATAAGTGGACTATATTCACTACATGGGAGAGGTATGGCTAC
>JBHLNT010000112.1:0-13712 GCA_048941265.1 Promethearchaeota archaeon | reverse complement strand
CAATCTTAAATTTCTTATTCTCATGATTTCAAACCGCGTTAAAAAAAACTTAGTGACTTTTTAATAAAAAAGTCTTAGGAATATATTACGGGAATTTAATTTATATAATTTTTTGTGCTATTGGTCTTAATCTAAAATTCTTCCAAAAAAGAGATTGCTAATCCAAATCAATTATTTGAATGTATTGACTCAGAAAATCCTCAATTAGTTAATGTTTATAATTTTCTAACAAAATCTGTAGACTGCTTCAATTTAAATAAATCAGATGGGATAAAATACACAGAAAATATGTCTGAAAATACTATGCAAGAATATTTCAATTTAATGACTGAAGCTCATAAATTAGTTAAATATGATCCAAAATGGAATTGTAGAAGAAGTAAAGGAAGTGTGTATATGAGACATAATTTTAAATTGTTAACTCCGCAGCGAATAGAGTGTGTTGATTGCGGAGTAAGTATAAATTTAACCACTAGAGAATTAAAATACAGCATACATACACTTAAGCAAACTAAACTAAGAGAGTTGGATAAAAATAAGAATCCTCGTGATATTACAATTTATGCACTTAAAATCAAAAAAAAATATAGAGAAAAACTTAAGATAAAAAATGATGAAAAATACATTGGACAAACTACTTCTCGAATTACCGTGAAAAAAACTGATAAAATACTAGGTAAAAATAGATGGATAGGGCATTTAACTAACATTTTTAACGAAAATCACCATAATCCGATTCTATCAAACATAGTTTTAAAATATTGCAAGAATAAAAATGAAGCTTTAGAAGTTTTCGAAATCATGGTATTGCAAATAATAAAAAATCAAGGTGATAAGAAATCAACTCAAATTAAAGCAGATAATGCAGAAAAATTTTGGATTGGTTTTTTTCATACACAATTTATCGAATTTGGGTGGAATATTGATGAGGGGGGTTATTTTGGAGTCAAAGAAAAAGAGTATATTATTTATAAAGATCTTGAAAATGCAATAGTTGCCTCCTTAGATATTCACTGGCATGATGGTCCAATGGAATATTTAAAAACGACACTGGATAAATCTGATTACATTATTAACAACAATATAGCTTATCATTATAGAGATTCTTATGGGGAAGAAGTGGAAAATTATAATATCTTACGAAAAGTAAGGATTGTACGTGAGCGTGTTATTCCCCTTATTGAAGAAGGCTACAATTCAGTAGAGATTGAAAATCATATTAGTATAAAGCTTACCTGGAGTCAATTACCAAGTCTTATTAAGGACGTATTGAAGGATCCAAATTTCGAATTTAAAAAATTTCGTAATAAAATACTTATTAAAAAAATAAGGCGTATTATTAGATCGGGAAATTTGAGCTATCAGAAGATTGCAGAAAATTTCACAAAATTGAGTGCAAGTCAAATTGAGACTTTTATAAAAGTGCATATGCGAAAGAAAAAAAAAGAAGTTTTAGAATGCTATGTTAAACCTAAAGCGGCAAAACTTTTGAGAGAATGTAGATCTGGAAGACATTTGTTGAGAAAACTTGATTGGTTAAAAGAGAGTTCTATTACGTCATATACAAATAAAGATATTGATGAAAAAATGCATCAAATATTCGGAATGAGTTTTAAGGAAGCGAAATGGAAGGATAATAAGCTGAGAGGTAAATTTACTTTTTAACTTTAATCTTATATTATAATTTTATATATTTAACCATAAATTTATTTAATAGAGATGAAAGAGATTAAATTTTTAACAGATGCTATGTATGGCAGACTTACTCGCTTCTTAAGAATTTTCGGGTATGATACGGTGTATGCTGACGATCTAGAAGTTGTATTCGGTATTACTCCCGTTCCAGATGAAAAACTTGCAGAATACGCACTTGAAAATAATCGTATAATTATTACAAGAGATTACCCTTTTCACAAAAAGCATCGGGATCGAAGCATATTCTTAGAAGGTGAAGGAGTGTATAATTATTTAGATCAACTTAAAAGCAAATTACAGTTAGACTACAATTTTGACATGCAGAAAGCCCGGTGTTCCATGTGCAATTCGGAATTAGAAATAGTTAAAGATAAGAACCTAATAATAAACGAAGTAAAACCTGAAACATTTAAACATTTCGAAGTGTTCTATCAATGTACAAAGTGCAAAAAAGTATATTGGAAAGGAACTCACATAGAAAAAATTATGGAAAGATTAAAATCATAACAATAGAATGTTATTCTTTTTTTTTAAAATGGGTTGTTTTTATTTCATCAAATCTTTTTTTCGTAGTTGCCATATCCTCAGTACAATTTCCTTTCTGGTACATGGCATATGCTTGATTTAATAATTCAAGACATTTCTTATATTCTTTATTCATATAATGATTATCTACGAGAGTTATTAAATAATCTCCTTTCTTCTTGTAAAATTCTATAAACTGTCCTGATGTGTCAATATTTTTACTCATAGTCTATTTTATCCCAACTTTAATTTTAAAATATAATTTATTAAAGATACTCCCTCATAATAAAATTATTCAAAACGAAAAGATTGGGTTAATCAAATAATAAAAAGTAGTTATTAAATTTGAATAAATTCAAATTAATTTAAGATCAACATAGGTGGAAATGACGATAAATATTGGAATAATCGGTTTTGGTTTCAATGGATTAGGCCATTGCCTTGGTTTTGACAGATTACCTGATTCTCAAATTGTAGCTGTAGCTGATCCTGATAAAAACCAATTAGATATGGTTCGTGATGTTGTTAAAAAAAGTTCGCCAAAACTAATGAATAATTATAAAGATTTATTGAAATTTCCTGGATTACATGCAGTTGTAATTGCAACTCCAACTTATCTACATACTCAAATTGCTATCGACGCTTTAAAAGCAAATAAAGATGTCTTTTTAGAAAAGCCCATAGCACCAACCATCGAGGAAACGGATGTAATTATTAAGACATATGCAAATACAGATCGAATTCTTCAAATTGGATTAGTTTATCGCTATTCTAATCTTTATCGGACTATGGCTCATTTAGTTGAAAAAGGGATTTTTGGAAATATAATGATGGCATATTGCAAAGAATATAGAGAAAATTTTCCAATTCATTGGTTTTTTGATGAAAGTAAATCTGGTGGAGCAATTTTGGATAAAAACTGTCATCATTTTGATTTATTTAATTGGTTTATCCGATCTTCTCCAAAAAAAATCTTTGCAATGGGAGGACAACAAGTTGTTAAACATGGACATAAAATTAACTGTTCTTACTCTATATATCCAGCGGGAATTCTGGATAATCCTACTATCGTGGATCATGCTAATGTTCTAATTGAATATGAGAATGGGGCAAAAGGGAACTTGGGCTTGTGTATGTATGAAATTGAACCCATTGAGGGACTTGAAATTGGAATTATAGGTGATAATGGAGCTTGGGCATTAGCAAAAAAAGACAAGAAATTCATAATAGCTGGTGGGCCATTAGGAAAATCAGAAGAAATTGATATTGATTATTATTCCGATAATGAAGGAATTGATCATATTGGATGTCAAGCAGAACGTCGTGAATTCTTAAGATGTATCAAAACAAGAACACAACCTTATGCTAATCTATTATTAGGAAGGGATGCATGCGTCGTTTCACTTGCGGCTGAAAAATCAATTAAAGAAAATCGCACTGTTTACATTTCTGAATTTGCCAATCCAGAGATTGGTGCCATTTTTCAAAGGTTGCGATATATTAGGCAACCTATAACGCCTCCAGTTTTTTCATTGGATGAAAAAAAAGTAAAATCAAGAAAGAAGCGGGAATTAAAAGTTAAAGAAAGAGAATTAAAACACGAATTAGAAAAAGTTAAAGAAGAAATTCAAAATCTCTAATAGACAGTTTTATTTTTTAAGATTTAAATACTGAAGGGATTACTCCTTCAATTAATAAGAAATCTAATAATACAATTGCAGTCATAGCTTCTACGACCACGATAGCGCGAGGAACGATACATGGATCGTGTCTTCCTGTAATTTCTATTTCGGTATCCTCCATTTTTTCGATATTTACAGTTTTTTGAGGAATTCCTATCGTTGCAGTTGGTTTTACTGCTACGCAAAATTCAATAGGCATTCCCGTAGAAATACCCCCTATAATACCCCCTGAATCGTTTTTAGTTGTTTGAATTTTTCCATCTTTAATCAACCATGGATCGTTATGTTCAGAGCCTTTCATCTTAGCTGCTTGGAAACCTGCCCCAAACTCTATACCTTTTATTGCAGGTATGGAAAATATTGCCTTACTTATATTAGATTCAAGACTGTTGAAAATAGGTCCGCCAACGCCCTCAGGGAAATTATTCACAATACATTTAATAGTTCCACCAATGGAATCCTTTTGATTTTTCACTTCTTCTATTTCTTGTTCCATTAATTTTGACTTCTTTGAATTTAAGGCTCTTATAGGAGATTTTTCTCGTAAATCGATAATTTTTCGAATATCTTCAACAAGATACTCTTCTTCGTCTACAATTTTGCCTATGCTTTTAGTATACGCAAAAATACTAATATCATATTCTGCTAATACTTGCTTTGCAATTGCTCCGGCCATCACAAATCCAGCCGTAATCCGACCTGAAAATCGACCTGATCCCCTATAATCCGCAAATCCACCGTATTTGTTTAATGCAGTATAATCTACTTGAGACGGCCTTAATACTTCTTTAAATTTTTCATATTTTGAAGAATCTACATCTTCATTTTCCACTATTAGGCAAATTGGTGCTCCGGTAGTTTTTCTATTGAAGATTCCGGATAAAACCATTGCTTTATCAGATTCAGAGCGAGAGGTCGTTAAATGAGATTGACCTGGTCTGCGTTTATTTAATTCGTTCTGAATGAAATCTAAATCAAATTCTAATCCCGCAGGACAACCATCGACAATAACTCCTATGACTTTTCCGTGGCTTTCGCCAAACGAGGTTATCTTAAACCTGGTCCCAAAAGTATTATCTCCCAAGATATTTTCAATTTTTAATTTTATTTGGAAATTGTTATTTTTCTTACTCTTACATTATATAATTATCTTTAAACCATTTTAATTGATTCTATTTTCTATTTGTTATAAAAATATGTTAAGAAAAGAAATAAAAAAATTAGAAATTTTAACCTTATTGCCGTTCGAAAGCCTTTTTTTTCTCTTCGTGCATCCTATTTACTTGTTCTTTTACTTTTCTCAAGCGTTCTCCTTTCAATGGGTATTGGGTGTAAATTAGAATTTCAATAAATAAAAAAGCTGCCGGAATAATGCTGATGAGCACCCGAATTCCCAAAAGGGCTGATTATGTTTGTGTTGCGGCTCCTGATTGAAATCCAGATATCTGAAGAACAATTGCCATTGTACATAGGATAAGGAAATAGAGGCTTTAACAATAAAGGCTCGAATCCCAGAGAACATTCTTTCTCTGCAAACACCTGTTTTAGTCCCAATCTCATCTATAAAACCTGCATATAATGTTTGGGGTAATAATATCACTCCTGCGATTCCTATTCCTATAATTATTATTGCTACAATAAACATAATTAATTTATTGACATGTAATAGAAGAAATCATGAAAATCCATACAATTACTATTGGATTAAAAGAAGAGTAAACAATATAAAGTCTAAAGTAAAATCTATTAACTTAATATTAAAACCAAATTTAATATGAACGACCAAGTAGCACCATAAAATATGCTTAAAATTATAAATGAATTTAAAAATACTGCCCCTAAATTCTCCGTTTTATGATATATAATTCCGTTCATAAGTGAAGATATCATAAACGCGAAATAAGTGGCAATTAAAATTGGCAATGATAAAAATGATAACATAAGAAGCATTAAAAAAATTTGAACGAATACAGTAATAATAGTAATAATTATCGTGCGCTTTTTTTTTGATTCTATAAATTCTAATGATGGATATAGCATTTTTCTGTAAAATATTTCTGTTGATAAATATAATGGAATATACATCATTGCCAGAGCAAGCGCAAGAAAGCTATGGGGGTACACCAGATAAAATGAGTAAAATAGGGCAAAAGTATAATATAATGCTAGAAAAATAGCAGAACAAAAGATTGCGTATCCTAAAGCCCTTTTAGTGGACTCTGATTTGAAATATGAGGATATTCGATATTTAAGGTTCAATTTCCTCTCCCGCATAGGTTCCCTTCCACGATTTATTTTTCTAAGAAACAGCCCGTAAATTAAAATAATTAGGCCTGATGCGATCAAATATCCTGATATTCCAAGTAGCAAGGAACTTAAAATCCAAATTCCTACGAATAAAAAGATAATTAAACAAGGTACTAGGATATGTCTAATTCTAACCGAAATTGCTGAAATTTCTGATGTTTTGGTTTTTGCTCTAACAGTTTTTTGGGGAGGGGATCGTGCATGATTAGATCCTTCTTTTTTCAGAAAATATGTTGAGAAATAAATCATTAATGAAAATACAGTGAAACACATCGCTACCATTGTCAAAAAGATTAAAAGGTAATCATATTGATAAGAGAGCTCAATTGGTCCGTTTTTAGATGTTGAATCGAAGAATTTAACCTCAAACCAAGCAATTGTTTTAACCATCACAGTGTTACGTAAAAGAAGGTGTGCTTCACTTACCCCACTCACCGGATATGTCAAGACTTCCCATTTACAATCAGTTAATTCGTGTAATCTTTTATTATACTTATACCAATAGTCTTCCTTATGAACTATGAGTAATAAGTTGTCCGGCTGTTTTGAACCGTTATTCATTACTTCTACAGGGTTGTTTTCATGGAGTAAGTCCTTTTTTCTATCACTTATATCAACTCCTTTATAAGGTGGTGTTACATCAGCTACTCCGGCCCATGTTACAATTACTGTGAACCGATCATCATAAAGGCCATTCATAAGCGCAACATACCCTCCATAAGAAAATCCCAATAACGCTATTTGGCCTTCATCAATCTGAGAATACATATCTAACTTTTCAATCTTATCTAATAATTTTGAACATATTTGAGTGGCTACAAACTCACCATCCTCGTCAATAGCTAATAAATCTGAATTCGCACTTTCTCCATGGCCAGGCATATCAACACACACAACATAAAATCCTCTTTTTGTCAATTCTAAAGGAATACGCGAATCCCTGTCTTTTTGTCCGCTAAATCCATGAATATAAATTATTAAGGGATGTTTATCCTGAAAATCAATCTTTTTGGTAGGATAATATAAATTAGCGTGGAATTTTGTATGATTATAATCAAATTCAATTCTTTCATAATATAAATATCCCTGACTTCTATTTACAATTAAAAGGGATGAAAATGTCCCTAATAAAATTATAGGCGTTATTAGAATAAGTGATCTTCGACTTATTTTTTTTATACCTAAGGGCATTGCATTATTTCATAGGTATATTCTTAATAAAGTTATACGTCAAAAATGTCAAAATTAAAGGTTAATTAATATTAAATCCTTATTAGTCTATTCCTTACTCGATGAATTCTACTAGTTTAAAAAAGAAGAGTATTTCAAATAAAAGCTACACTTCAATAATTTCAAACTTTAATTAAAAATAAATCTCAATTTTTCTAATATTTATGTGATGACTTCAATAAAAATAACTCCTTTAAAAAGTTTAATTGGTGCAATAAAAGCATCTCCCTCTAAGAGCTATTCTCATAGAGCATTTATCGCCGCTAGTCTTGCTGATGGTGTATCAGTGATTAAAAATCCTCTAACTTCCGGAGATGTAAAAATAACTATTGAAATTTTAAAATTATTAGGAGTAAGAATTTTAGAAGAATCAAAACATACGTATATCGTGGAAAAGAAAAGTGATTCCTTTGATTCTTATAAACAGATTATAGATTGTAAAAACTCAGGAACCTCAATTAGAATTTTTAGTGCTTTAAGTCTTTTGGTTAAGGATGGTTTAACTTTTACAGGAGAATTTTTAAAAAGAAATCGCCCAATTCGCCCTTTATTAGAGAGCTTGAAATATCTTGGTGGAGATTATAGCTTAGAAATGGACCAACTACAAGTTAAAAGAATAAGTAATAAATGTGATATAGTCAAAATTCAAGGAGATATTAGTTCTCAATTTATTACCGCATTATTGTTTATTAGCACTTATTTAAAATGTGATTATAAAGATGGGATTGAAATCGAGCTAACAACTCCTTTAGTTTCCCATCCCTATATTGAAATTACTATGGACGTTCTCTCTTCATTCGGGATACATGTTTTAGAAGATCTTGATAATGAAAAGAAAGGAAAATATTATATCCCCTGTGGCCAGAAATATAGACCACAAGTTTATGAAATTCCCGGAGATTTCTCATCGGCAGCATTTATTATAGCCGCTGCCGCATTAGCTCCTCAGGATTCTACAGTGATAATTAATAATCTAAACACCAAGAATCCTCAGGGAGATAAAAAAATAATTGAAATTCTCCAAAAAATGGGGGCAAATATTCAAATCAATCAGAAACAAAATCAAGTAGCTATTAAAGGCAATATTACCAAATATCATTTGTACGGGATTGATATTGATTGCATAGAAATTCCCGATTTGTTTCCTCTACTATGTGTAATCGGTGCGTTTGCTGAGGGAAAGACCACCCTCTTTAATGCGTCGAATTTACGACGTAAAGAGTCTGATAGAATTTCTGTTATGGTAAGAGAACTTACCAAGATGGGTGTCAAAATTGATGAGGAAGAAGACAAAATTACAGTCTATCATAGTAGTGTGAATGGATCTGAAATAGATCATGAAAATGATCATAGAATAGCAATGGCATGTGTTATAGCTGCAATATATTCAACAAATCACTCAACAATGCAAAATATAGAAATTATAAATGATTCTTATCCTAATTTTATTGAGGATTTACTAAATCTCGGTGCAAATATCGAGATAATAAAATAACTCATAAAAAGATTACAAATTTTAAAAATAAGATAATTAAAATTTTTATAAAGCATATTGGTATCTTAACGAAAGGACTTTTGACGTCTGGCTCGAGCTTTTTTGCCCCCAAACTTCTTGGGCTCAGTTCTTCTTGAGTCTCCACTTAAAAGATGATCATCATATTCTCTAAAAGCTTTTTCGATATTTTTTGTTCCTATGAATTTATTTATAATCTTGGCAATAGCGATTCTTACGGCATCAGTTTGTCCCATTATCCCACCGCCTTTAACTCGTACTTTGATATCACATTTTTCTAGCTTTGGATGATCGCCAACCTCTAAGACTTCTTGTATTCTGAATCTTGCTACCTCTGGTTCATATAAATCTAAGGGAATATTATTTATCTTTATTTGGCCCTTGGCAGGATATTTTAAAACTGCTCTTGCTATAGCACTTTTTCTTTTTCCCGATGACTGTACATGTTTCATTTTTTCAGACATTTACCTACGCCTCAATTTCCCTTTTTTTCCACCCAATTCTAAGACATAAATTCTCCAGCGTAATAAATTTGTTATAAAATGACAAACGTGTTTTGTCTGCATTATTGATCTCACTTGGAGATAAATTCTTGTATCTATGTTTAAAGCGTTCAGGAATATCTTCAATATAGACATGAATTCGCTGTAAAGCTTCTTTGCCTCGTAATTTTTTTCTAGGCAGCATCTTTTTAATAACATTTCTCATTAAGGTATCAGGTCTTCTTGGCCAAAACGGCCCTCTCCGGGGATTAGTAGCTGTACTGATATTAAGTTTCGATAAATATTTATCATGAATATTACCTTTTGTCCCACTTATGATGGCATCTTTTGCATTAATGATAACTATATGTTCCCCTAAAAGAGCCTTTTTAGCAACTTGACTGCAAAAACGACCTAAAATTTTATTTTTAGCATCTAATAATTGATATTCTAGCATAAATTTAACGCTCTTTTTGATACTTAATTTATTTTTAGTAAAATATCTTAACTTTGTCCCCTTGAGGATTTTGTTCTAATAATTGATCAATCGAAATAAGTTTGCTACCAGAAGCTTCAATTTTCTTTTGAGCTGACTTTGAGGAATTCAAGCATGCTATAGTGAGTTTATGGTCCAAATCTCCGATTCCTAAAATCTTTCCCGGAACTACTATAACGTCATTATTTTTGGTTTTCTTATTAATCCTATACAAATTAGCCTCAATTCGATTTTTTCGCGGACCTGATAATTTTTTCGAGACCTTTCTCCATAATCTTCTTTTTGTTTTCCATAAATCTCGTATCAGCCTGCGTACGTAATAATCTGAAGGTCCAGTAATTTTATGCGACATTTTAATTCTTTGAATAAAAGATAATTTAATAAATTTTTTATATTCTTTTAAGAGATTTCAATCTCTTCTAGTTTTTCATTAAATTCTGAAATTTTATCTAAAAATATTTCAAATGTTTTTTTAATTAATACATCGAAAGGAAGTACTCCATCGCTTTCAAGCGTAAAAATATAAGTACTTTCCTTCCAACTAACCTGGATTTTACCACTGGAATTTTCCTCACAGGATTTGCATAAAGTGCACGTTCTCCAATAATTTTCCTTTAATTTGAGCTTCTTATTGGATATTTCAAATAATTGTTCTGGACACATTTTTACAATAGTGGTTTGCTCTTCTGAATCAGTCAGTTTTGATTCATCAATTTCGATTACTGGATAAAATCTATATGCACAATTCGATACTGCTGAAAATTTTGCATGATCTTTTCCAGTTCCGAGAATCGCATATGCTTCTATAATCACTTTTGAATTTTTATCTATCTTCAGGATAGGAATTTCACTGTGAACTGGTATGATATCGGGATCATTAGATTTTAAATCACCCGAGTTTATAACCAATGGTTTATTGGTGGTATTTGTAATTTCACAGGTTAAAGATACTTGACAAAGGGCGCACCCATATCCCCCACACTCGCAATCCCGAGGCATATTATAATTATCTAAATTTGTTTTTAAAGGAATCAGTCCTAATCTATGTGCGACAATCTCATCATAGAGAGGAGAGTCGTTCTTTAAAATTATAACCTCATCAATTGCCATTACAGGAATCTCTGTCATGATAATTCTTCTTATGGCATTTAGCATTTCTAGTGAAATCCCGCTAACGACAAAAACAAGTTTGTGATCGTTTTTTTCAAGTACTTCGATGTTCATAAAATTTAAAATTTTAATGGTTTGAATGTTTACTAAAATACACACTAAAAAATAAGTTTTACTAAAAAATTTTAAATTTTCTAAGTAGAATTAGTAGAGCTTAAGATATTCATACGCCTTATTAGGAGTTTGAAAGCAGTACTTCACTTCATTGAAATCTTTCCTAAACTCTGCGACCTCTTCTCTAATTTTTTTTGGGTCATGCTTGTCAATTATTGCCTTTTTAAAGAACTCCGCGATCTCTATCATTTCACTTTTTCCCATTCCTAACCGCGTCACTTCAGAAGTACCGAGACGCAAACCACCAGGATTCATATAATGTCGCCCTTCCCTTATATCCCACGGTAAAAGATTTCGGTTAACAATTATATTTGCCTCCTCTAAAATTTTTTCTATATCTCCTCCTAAACCTACTGATTTTTCAAATTCTGCAATATCCACAACAACTTGATGTGATTCTGTAAATCCTAGATGTTCACATAAAACTTTTAATCCCCGCTCATTTAATGCTTGGGCAAATACTTTTGCGTTTTCAATAACATTTTTATGGTACTCTTTGCCAAATTCCAGCATTTCTGTAACTGCAACAGCTAATCCGGCCACATTATGCAAATGATGATTTGAAAAGAGCGCAGGGAACGCAGCATTTTTTAAATCTTCCACTAAATCGTCTCTATCAGCGATAATTGCTCCTGTTTGCGGTCCAGGGAGGGTTTTATGACATGATAATGACATGGCGTCTGCCCCTTCCCGTAGTGGATCTTGAAAATATCCAGACCCGATTAATCCAGCTACATGTGCACCATCATATCCAATTGAAGCCCCAACTTCTTTTGCTACTTCACTTAATTCTTTTACTGGGTGAGGAAAAAGAAAAACCGACGCCCCGAGTAAGATCAATTCAGGTTTAAATTCTCTAATAATTTTTATTGAACCATCAGGATCAATATTCATATTCTCCTCATTAAAAGCAAGATATTTAACATCCAAACCTCGAACGGTACCCGCAGTACCATAGATTAAACGCCCGGAAGATGCTTGATAAGGAGCATGAGATATATGACCACCTTTAGGGATCGGCATCGCACACATTTTTCCATTGTTTCTTGAAGTAAAGGCATTATATAATACTAGATTTGCCATAACCCCTGATACAGGTCTCACATCGGCAAAATTACACTTAAAATACTCTTTCATTAAATCTTGGCATAAGATCTCTATTTTATCTATGTATTTACACCCCGCATATACTCGTGAACCTGGCCAACCCTCAGCATATCGATGTGAAAAATCACAAATGCATGCTTCATCTACCGCCGGGCTAGTGATATTTTCAGATGCAATGAGTGGTATCGCTTTGCTAATCATATTATGATGTTCTTCCAAAATTGAACGAATTTCTGATAATTTATTGCTCAATGTATATCATATCTGTTTTATTGATGAAAATTGCATAAAGAAATATATCCTAACATTAAAGGTTTTTTAATAAAAAAACAAATCTCTTTAATATGCTATTAATACATGAGGTTTTTTTATCACTATAAGCTATTTTAGCTCTTATTTTGTTCTAAAATGAGTCTTGCTTCAAATAAATTTAATTTTTTACCAGCTTTTTGTTTTTCTAAAGCAGTAGCCAATTTATCTTGTTTAATTTTCTCAATTAACTCTTTATCTTTGCTTGGCGGTCGATGCTTTGGTTTCTGCTTTCGTGGCGGGTATTTAGCACCTTTTTGCCTATAAGGCCTTCTGCCTTTATCCATTTTCTTTTTCTGGCTCATGACATCTAAATACTGAAAATGGTATTGATCTGCTATTTTCTTATTCTCAATGAGTTCCTCTTCCATTTGCTTTTTGTTGTTTTTCAATTCATTGGCTTTCTGGTATAAATCCTGCATTTTTGCATGATTTTTCTGACTCTTGTTTGACCATTTATTCAGTTGTTCATAAATTTTATTTAGATTAATTTTAACAATTTCAATTTGCCTTTCAATTTTATATGACCCATCATTCTGTTGGGCAATCAGTTGCTCTTGTTTATTTTCCGCTAATTCTTTAATTTTGTCAACAATTTCATTCTCTTTGGTGATGTCTAAGTTTTCAGTTTCAATTATCCGTTCTAGATTTTCGATTTTACGATCAATCTGTTTAATTGAAATAAAGCTTTTTAACCTATTATTACTAGATCTTTCTTTTTGAAGCTTTCTCTTTTCCTCAATAAGCTTATCAAGAATATTTTTATATTCTATTTTCTTTTTTTTTAATAATTTTACCTTACCATTCCAATAATCTCGCTTCTTCTTATATACATCTCGTGCGGTTTTTAGAGCATTGTTAATTTCAGATTCTATCTCTTGTAAATTATTGATATAATCTTTTGTCTTCTTGTTTAGGTCATCCCTTTTATTTTTAAACTCTTCTATTTTCTCTTGAAGCTCCCTATATGAAAGTCGAGGTTTATTAGTTTTATCTTTACTCATGAATTAATTCATTCAAGAATATTTATAAAAAAGATTTTTCTAGATAGGTTAAATTTAAGATTTTTTTTATATGTTATG